>JANOAJ010000068.1:0-14427 GCA_031411035.1 Sphingomonadales bacterium | reverse complement strand
AACAGGTCATGCACGATGACGCATTCCATCGCGGCAAGTCCTGCCGAGACATGTTTGGTATCAGGGTCTGACTGGAGAATATCCTCGCCCTGGCAATAGAGCGCCTTGAACACGCCATCAGTGGCCGCATCCAGCATGTTGGGAATGCGCAGGCCCGGCTCCGGATCAAGCGAGACACCCCAATCGGCTTCGAACAGGCGTCGCGTGTCCCCATCGGAGATATGACGATATCCTGAAAGCTCATGGGGAAAACTTCCCATATCGCACGCACCTTGCACGTTATTTTGTCCGCGCAAGGGATTCACGCCGACGCCGCGCCGGCCGATATTCCCGGTCACCATCGCCAGATTGGCAATGGCCATCACCGTGGAGGAGCCTTGCGAATGTTCCGTAACGCCAAGCCCATAATAGATCGCGCCATTGCCGCCGGTGGCAAATAGCCGGGCGGCTTCGCGCAGATCGCCGGCGGGAACTTTGGTAACTGGCTCAAGCGCTTCCGGGCTGTTGCGGCTCTGGCTTACGAAATCTGCCCAGTGGCGATATTCATCCCAGTCGCAGCGTTCCCTGATAAATGCTTCGTCGGCCAAACCTTCGGTGACAATGACATGCGCCATCGCGCTCAGCACCGCGACATTGGTGCCCGGACGCAACGGCAGGTGATATTGCGCCTCGATATGGGGAGACCTGACAATATCGGTGCGGCGCGGATCAACCACGATCAGCTTCGCACCAGCACGCAGCCGTTTCTTCATACGGGATGCGAATACCGGATGCCCATCCGTTGGATTTGCACCGATAATCAGGATCACATCACTATCGTCAACCGAATCAAAGTCCTGCGTGCCTGCGCTGGTGCCAAATGTGGTCTTCAGGCCATAACCCGTTGGCGAGTGGCAGACCCGCGCGCAGGTATCGACATTGTTGTTGCCAAAGCCTGCCCGCACCAGCTTCTGGACAAGGAAGGTTTCTTCATTGGTGCAGCGGCTGGACGTGATCCCGCCCAGCGCATGGCGGCCATAGGTGGCGCTGATCCGCTTCAGTTCGGATGCAGCATAGGCAAAGGCTTCATCCCACTCCACCTCACGCCATGGATCGCTGATCTTGGCGCGGATCATGGGTTTGAGGATGCGTTCCTTATGCTGGGCATAGCCCCAGGCGAAGCGGCCTTTCACACAGCTATGCCCGCGATTGGCCTTGCCGTCTTTCCACGGCACCATCCGCACCACCTGTTCGCCGCGCATTTCGGCACGGAATGTACACCCCACGCCACAATAGGCGCAGGTAGTGACCACGGCGCGTTCCGGCGTGCCGATCTCGACGACCTTTTTCTCGATCAGAGTGGCGGTGGGGCAGGCCTGCACACAGGCGCCGCAGGACACACATTCTGACCCAAGGAAATTGTCGCTCGCCAGTCCGGCGCTGATTTTGGAGTCAAACCCGCGCCCCTGCATGGTGAGAGCCAGCGTGCCCTGCACTTCGTCGCACGCGCGGATGCAGCGCGAACAGGCAATGCACTTGCTGGGATCAAAATCGAAATAAGGGTTCGACTGATCCTTGGCCTGGCCAAGATGGGTGGCATCGGCCGTGTAGCGCACATCGCGCAACCCCACGGCTCCTGCCTGATCCTGCAGTTCGCAGTCGCCATTGGCAGCGCAGGTCAGGCAATCGAGCGGATGATCGGAAATATACAGTTCCATCACGCCCTTGCGCAGCTTTTGCAGGCGCGGTGTCTGGGTGTGCACCACCATTCCGGCCTCTGCAGGGGTCGTGCAACTCGCAGGTGTGCCCTTGCGACCGTCAATCTCGATCAGGCACAGGCGGCAGGAACCAAAACTTTTCACGCTATCGGTGGCACAGAGTTTGGGAATGTCGGTGCCTTGTTCAGCGGCAGCGCGCATGACGCTGGTGCCTGCGGGAACGGTGACGCTCCGCCCGTCAATCGTCAGGGTAACATGCTCCGTCGCCTTGGAAGCAGGCGTGCCGAAATCGCTTTGGCGCTGGTAAGTCATGCAGGTTGCTCCAACGTCTGTTCATATAGCACAAGTTCGGCAGGTGTGTTGAGGTTATACAAAGACACAGCCGCCTCCATCTGGCGCGCGCCGCAATGGGCAATCCAGCGGCGCATTGACCGGTCAGGCTGGCCGGCGAGATGCGTTTCCAGCATGGAGGCGAGCGCCGCTGGCCAGAAGCCGAACAGCGGCTGGCCAATCAGGCAGGCAGGTGCATCGCCGACCAATGCAGTCAGATCGGGGATAGGCAACACGTCGCAAGGGGCCGTCAACACCGCATCAAACCCGTCCGCTTCGGCATGCCGCAGGGCAGCGTAAAGCCCGGCGAGCGGGCCTTGCCCGGCGAATGCGCCATCATCGATCGCGTCGAAATCCCGCCACGCTTTGCCTGCAATGACGAGGTGTTTCACATGACGGTACACACCCATCACGATATGATCGAGCAGCGGCAGGCCATCAACAATGGCCACAGATTTGTCGCTGCCAAAGCGGGAAGATTGCCCGCCCGCGATGATGGCTCCCAATAGCTTCACCGGAAATCCTCCGGAAAATGGGTGATGGCAGACATAACGGGGTAGGGCGTAAACCCGCCGAGCGCGCACAGCGAACCAAATTTCATTGTTTCGGAAAGATCGGCAATCAGTGCGAGGTTGGCGTCCACATCCTCGCCCGCGATGATCCGGTCAAGCGTCTCCACACCGCGCGTGCTGCCCAGCCGACAGGGTGTGCATTTGCCACAGCTCTCTATGGCGCAGAACTCCAGCGCGAACCGCGCCTGTTTGGCCATATCCACGCTGTCATCGAAGACCACGAGGCCGCCATGACCGATCAGGCCTTCAGCGGCAGCAAAGGCTTCATAGTCAAACGGCAGATCAAATTGGCTGGGCGGATGATAGGCCCCTAGCGGTCCGCCCACCTGAACTGCGCGAACGGGCTTGCCCGAAGCCGTGCCGCCGCCAATAGCGTTGACCAGTTCGCCTAGCGTGATGCCGAACGCGGTTTCAAACAGGCCGCCGCGCCTTACATTGCCGGCAATCTGGATGGGCATTGTCCCCCTTGAACGGCCCATGCCGTAGTCTGCATAAGCCTGCGCGCCGTTCGCCAATATCCAGGGAACAGCCGCCAGCGTCAGCACATTGTTGATGACGGTCGGCTGGCCGAACAGCCCTTCATGTGCAGGCAGGGGTGGTTTGGCGCGCACTTCGCCGCGCTTGCCTTCCAGGCTGTTGAGCAGAGAGGTCTCCTCGCCGCAGACATAGGCACCAGCCCCGACGCGCACTTCCATTTCAAACGGTGCTACGATGTGCGCGCTTGCCCGCACCGCCGCTTCCATCTTGGCGATGGCGTGGGGATATTCGGAGCGGATATAGACAAAGCCCTTGTCCGCACCGACGGCGAGAGCGGCAATCGCCATGCCTTCGATCAGCATGAACGGATCGCCTTCCATCACCATCCGGTCAGCAAAGGTGCCGCTATCGCCTTCATCGGCATTGCAGACGATATATTTGCGGGTGCCGGGCGCATCAGCCACCGTTTTCCATTTGATGCCGGCGGGAAAACCAGCCCCGCCGCGACCGCGCAGGCCGGATTGGAGGACTGTTTCCCAGATGGCTGCCGGGCCGATGGCGCGGGCCTGTTTCAAACCGTCCCATCCGCCAGTGGCGACATAGTCTTCCAGTGAGAGCGGTCTTGTTTTGCCCGCGCGGGCAAATGTCAGGCGGGTTTGCCTAGCGATGAAAGGGTGCTCGGCGATGGGAAAGCCCCATTCGTCACCACGGCCTTCGCTGGGATCACGGGAGAGTATCTCGTCAACATCCCCCGCATTCACCGGGCCGTAACCGATGCCGTCAATCTCGACCAACGGTTCCAGCCAGTGCATCCCCCAGCTTGAGACGCGCTCCACGATGGCACCGGCGCTCAAAAAGGCGTTGGCAACGGCATCTGCGCCGCATGCCAGAGCCACAGCATCGTCAGAGATACGGACCTTCATGCCGCCGCCTCGATCAAAGCCGCGAGCGTGACGGCATCAAGCCGGGCAACAACCTCGCCGCCAACCATCGCCGCTGGACCGACCGCGCACAGCCCCAGACAATAGACCGGTTCCACGTTCACCCGCGTCTGGCGCTCGGCAATGGAGAGCAGAGCTCCCACCCCCCGCGCCTGACAAGCTTCGGCACGGCACAGTTTCACGACCGGACGTGCATCAGGCGTCGCGCGGAAATCATGATAGAAGCTGACAACACCATGTACCTCGGCACGCGTCAGGTTCAGCGCCAGCGCAACCTCACGGATCGCGGCTTCGCTGACATGGCCATATTCCGCCTGAATATCGTGCAGGATGGGCAATAAGGGCCCTTCACGCCCGACATGGAGCGCGACAATATCGGCAATCGGGGACAGTTCGGCCATCAGTCTCCACCAGAAAGGGCGTCTGAACTGCGCCTTACATTGTATGTAACACAAACAGAATGGCGCGCCAATCTCTTATCTGCGGCCAATTGCCGTCACGCGCTGTTCGATCAGATCCAGTGGCATGGCCCCGCCACCCAGAACCGCACCGTGGAAGGCCCGCAAATCTGCGCCATCTCCCTGTGCCGCGCGATAGGCTTTGCGCAGCTCGAGTAGCCTTAGCTGACCCAGCTTGTAGCCCAGGGCTTGGCCGGGCCACGCCATATAGCGTTCAATCTCTGCCGTAACGCGGGTTTCAGCAATCCCGGTGGCGTCGAGCATCCACGCAATCGCGGCTTCGCGCGTCCATCGTTTGTGATGAAGTCCGGTATCGACGACCAATCGCACCGCGCGGAACAGTTCATCCTGCAAGCGCCCCAGATTGCCCAACGAATCGTCCTTATAGGCTCCCAATTCAGCCATCAGCCGCTCGCAATAGAGTGCCCAGCCTTCCTGGTAGGCGTTGAAACTGGCGATCCGAACCAGAAGCGGTGCATTGCCGAGCGCGGCGGCAACCGAACCTTGCGTGTGATGCCCCGGCACACCTTCATGAAAGCTGAGCGTGGGCAGGCGGAACTTTGCCACGGCGGCCATATCCCGCAGATTGATCCAGTAAATGCCGGGCCTGCTGCCATCAAGGGAAGGGCCATCATAAAAGCCGCCCGGCGCGCTGGCTTGGGTGGCGACAGGCACGCGTTTTACCGTCAGCGATTGGCGCGGGATCATCGCCTTGGGCAGAAGTTGCGGATACATTGATTCCGCCCATCGGACTTTGGTGCGCACAAAATCCAGCAATTGCGCGCGGCCCGCGTCGCTGTTGGCAAACTGGTTCGCTGGGTTTTTCGCCAACGCCAGCATTCGCGCGCCAATGCTGCCTTGCGTCAGGCCGCGTTCCGCCAGCAGCGTGTTCATCTCCTCCGATATCCGCTTGACCTCATCAACGCCGATGGCGTGGATATCGTCAGGGGAGAGCAGCGTGTCACCAAGCGAGCGGACGTTGGCGGCGTAGAATTCGTCACCCTGTGGCTGCGCCCAAACGCCTGAATCGGCGCGGCCTTGCGGGATCATTGCCAGCACATGCTTGCGGAGCTTGTCAAAAGCGGGCCGCGCATGCTTCTCAAGGGCCGTCAAAGCCCTTTTGTGTGCCGCGTTCCTGATGCGCAGAGACAGCCCCGCTTCTGCCGTGCGGCGATCCAGGGCCGCGATCACCGGATGCGCTTCCGCCTTGCCATGAAGAAAGGCATCCAGCACCGGCACCGTCTTTTCGAGCAGGATGCGGGGCGGGTGGCATCCTGCCGCCGAATCGGATTTGAGCTTTTCAATAACGCCCTCAAATCCGGCGGGAAAGCTGTCCAGCTTCTCGATCCAGGCATCTACGGCTGGTGCACTGGCCAGCGATTGCTGTTCCATCATCAAATTGACGCTGTCGATGTGTGGCCCGGCAAGCTGGGATACCAGATAAGGCACATGGCCCGAGAAATTGAGCGGGTTGACCCGGCCATAGGGAATACTGGCAGACCGCGTGCCATTTTCCAGAATTGCGGATATGGTGGGAAGATGGGCAATGGAAGCGGCATCGCCCAAACGGATTCGCGCCAACAAATCGCGGCCCCATTGAAGATTGCCGCGCGATGCGGCTTCTCCGGCGGGCGAATAATCGTCCAGTTTTCGCGCCAGCGGCCCGCCGTTCAGCGCCTCTGCCGTACCGTTATAGGTGGCCGTTTCCCTTAAGCTGGCAAGCAGCCTGTCCGCGATTTCCTCAAACGGGCCGTGGCTGGGGGCAGGTAACGCGCGGGGCGGCGGGACAGGGCGGAGCGGACGGCGCTTGCGCTTCTTGCCCGCCGCAACCGTGGGGCTGGCAAGAACTGCCGCCACTGCGCCGATAATCACCCGTCTGGAGATTCGCACCTTTTTCATCCTCCGATCACATCAACATAGGTGACATTTGGCGCGGTGCGCGGCAACACCTGATTGTGGAAGACGCATGGACATATCTGGCAGGGGCATCGGGCACGGGGATGCTGATCATTGCTGATCACGCGTCCAATCATGTTCCGGCTGATATTGATCTCGGCATTTCCCCGTTGCTGCTCGACACACATATTGCGATTGACCTGGGCGTGGCGGCGCTTGCTGCTGCACTCAACCAAAGGATCGGTATTCCCGCCATTCTGGGGGGCATTTCGCGATTGGTGGTGGATCTTAATCGCGAAGAAGATGCGCCCCACGCCATTCCGACGGCCAGTGATGGCCACGCGATCCCGGGGAATGCCATAGATCATCCCGCCCGGCTGGCGCGGATCGCGCGATTCTGGCGGCCTTATCATGAGAAAGTTGCGACGGAGATTGGCGAACAACGTCCGCGGTTGCTTGTCTCCCTGCACAGCTTTACGCCCAGCCTCGAAACCCGGCCGGAAGAAGCGCGGCCCTGGGAGATCGGCATTCTCTACAATCAGGATGATCGAGCGGCCCGGATCGCGATTCCGCTGCTGGCAGCAGCAGGCGCGATTGTCGGAGACCAGGAACCCTATTCCGGCAAATTGCTGAATGCGACAATGAACCTTCACGGCGAGTCAAATGGCATTGGCTATCTTGGCATTGAAATGCGACAGGATCTGCTTGCTGACGCGTCAGGCGTAGCGAGATGGGCGCGGTTGATTGCGCCTGTCATCATTGCCTGCCGTGATCAGATGCCTGGCGTGGAGACGGCGTAATGCGCGAATTTGAGGACCGTTTCTTCCTGACCTTCGTCGCGGCTGTTTCGATCGCCGCGTTGTGGATTGCCCTGCCATTTTTCGGGGCAATCCTGTGGGGGCTCGTTGCCGCCATCATGTTCGATCCGCTTTACAGACGGCTGCTCGCGCGCTGGCCGGGAAGGAATACGCGCGCGGCGATGGTGACGCTGGTCGCAGTGATCGGCATTGTCATCATTCCCGCCGGACTGATCGGATCGCTTCTCGTTGAAGAAGCAATATCGACTTATGCGCGCATCCAATCGCGCCAAATTGATTTTGGCAATGCGCTTGGTGACATCCGGGCGGCCTTGCCCCATTCGGTGACGGCCATGTTTGACCGGATGGGGTTTGGGGACATTCCCTCCATCCAGAAAAAGCTGTCCACCTTTATCAGCAGCGGCCTGCAGGTTGTTGCCGCGCAAGCGATCAACATCGGGCAGGGTGCATTCGCGTTTGTACTGCAACTTGGCGTGATGCTCTATCTGACATTCTTTCTGGTGCGTGATGGTCGCGAACTGAGCTTTGCCATCGGTGCCCGCGTGCCGCTCAATCCGGTGCGCCGACGGGATCTGTTCCAGAAATTCACCACCGTCATTCGCGCGACAATCAGGGGCAGCATCGTCGTCGCCATTGTCCAGGGCCTGATCGGCGGGTTAGTGTTCTGGGCGCTGGGCATTCATGCCGCTCTGCTATGGGGCGTGGTCATGGCCATGCTTTCGCTGGTTCCGGCGATCGGCACAGGCCTGGTCTGGGTGCCCGTCGCGATATCCCTCTTTGCGTCAGGCTATATCTGGCAAGGAGCAACGCTGACCTTTTGTGGGCTGTTCGTGATCGGGATGGTCGATAATGTGCTGCGTCCGATCCTTGTGGGCAAGGATACGAGGATGCCCGATTTCGTGGTGCTGGTATCAACGTTGGGCGGTATCAGTGTTATGGGAATAAACGGTTTTATCATGGGGCCGGTAATCGCCGCGCTGTTTATCGCCGCGTGGGACAATTCCGTCGAAACTCCGCAGACCGTCGCGCCCAAATAATATCGCTCCTCAGTTCGCGGTTGCATTCCCGGTGATTGGCTTTAGTCGGGCGCGCATGAGTTTGGCGGCATTCGTGAATTTGATCGGCAAAAGGCGCGCTTGGCGTCTGGGCCGGGGCCTCTACATGCTGGCGCGTGGCGAAGTGGCAAACGCCATCGAAACCAACGGTGAAGCGGCGCTGGTCGGCGCCATCATCGCGGCGGGGAATGCATCGGCAACCACGCTGCACTTGTGGGATGTTGGCGGCAATCTGGGCGAATGGAGCCAGACGGCGCTTGATGCCGCGCGTAAACATGACAGGCAAATCCAACTCGACATTTTTGAGCCGGCTCCCTCAGCCAAGGCAGGGCTGGATCACCGGTTTGGTGATCAGCAAAATGTGCGGGTTCATGGAATCGCGCTGTCTGATCATGTCGGCACTGGCAAGATGTCCATTGTCGGGCCATCGGCAGGCACCAACGCGCTGGTTTCAGATGATTCAGTGGCGGACAATGTGATTGAAGTTGTTGTCAGCACCGGTGCGGCAATGATGGATGAAGCCGCGCTTCCGCATCTTGATCTCGTCAAGGTTGATGCAGAGGGATTTGATTTTTCCATTTTGAAGGGTTTCCGCGCCAAGCTCGAAGCGGGCCGGATTTCCGTGATCCAGTTCGAATATAACCATCGCTGGCTCGCCCAGCGCGAATCCATGCGCGGCCTGTTCGATTTTGTCGAAGGACTGCCTTACTGCGTTGCAAGAGTGGCACCGGGTGGGCTGGAGATATATCCTCACTGGAATCCCGAACTGGATCGCTATTTCGAGACAAATTATGCCCTTGTGCATAACGATGTCGCCAACCGCATCGGGGCCAGAACCGGGCGGTGGGACGAAAGCAATGTCTTCCTGACCGATTGAGGCCGCCGGCAGGACGGCGGTGTTGCTTCGGGCCTTGCAATTGCGTGGTGGATGAAGCCATAGGCGCGATCCGAAAGCGAGAGCCTGATGACCAACATTTTCGACAAGTCCAGATTGCCCAGCCGTCATGTGTCCGTCGGTCCGGAACGGGCCCCGCATCGCAGCTATTATTATGCGATGGGCCTGACGGAAGAGGAAATCGCGCGTCCGTTTGTCGGGATTGTGTCGGCTGGCAACGACTCGGCGCCCTGCAACACCACGCTTGATCATCAGGCTGACATTGCGCGCGCGGGCGTGGAGATGGGCGGCGGCATGCCGCGCCGCTTCAACACCATCACCGTGACGGACGGCATCGCGATGGGGCATCAGGGGATGAAGTCCTCGCTCGTTTCGCGCGAAGTGATCGCGGATTCAGTTGAGCTTTCGGTGCGCGGCCATTGTTATGACGCGCTGGTGGCTTTTGCGGGGTGCGACAAATCCCTGCCTGGCATGATGATGGCGATGCTGCGCCTGAACGTGCCTTCAATTTTTGTCTATGGCGGATCGATCCTGCCCGGCCGTTATCAGGATCGCGATGTTACCGTGGTCGATGTGTTCGAGGTTGTGGGCAAATATGCTGCGGGAAACTGCCCGATTTCCGAAGTTCACGCGCTCGAGAAAGTGGCCTGCCCCGGCCACGGTGCCTGTGGCGGGCAATATACGGCCAACACCATGGCGTGCGTCGCGGAGGCGATCGGCCTCTCCCTCCCCAATTCCAACATGGCGCCAGCGCCGTACACCACGCGTGACCAGATCGCGCATGCGGCGGGCGCGCAAGTGATGGAATTGCTTGCCCGCAACATCCGTCCGCGTGACATCTGCACGCGTGATGCATTCGAGAATGCGGCGCGGATCGTGGCGGCCACGGGCGGCTCCACCAACGGCGCGCTGCACCTTCCCGCGATGGCGCATGAAGCCGGGATCGAACTTGACCTGTTTGACGTCGCCGAAATCTTCAAGACGACGCCCTATATGGCTGATCTGAAGCCGGGCGGGAATTACGTTGCCAAGGATATGTATGAGGCGGGCGGCGTCTATATGCTGATGAAGTCGCTGCTGTCCGAAGGGCTGCTTCATGGCAATTGCATGACAGTGAGCGGCAAGACGCTGGGCGAGAATATCGACGAAATCACCTGGAACCCGGATCAGAAAGTCATTCATGCGGCCACCGCGCCGCTTTCACCGACCGGCGGCGTTGTTGGCTTGCGCGGAACCCTCGCGCCTGATGGTGCCATTGTGAAAGTGGCGGGCATGGCGCGGCTGGAATTTACGGGCCCCGCGCAGGTGTTCGATTGCGAAGAAGATGCCTTTGCGGCCGTCGAGGCGCGCCAGATCCGGGAAGGTTCCGTTGTGGTTATCCGGTATGAAGGCCCGAAAGGCGGCCCCGGCATGCGCGAAATGCTCTCCACCACTGCTGCGCTTTATGGCTTGGGCATGGGTGAGAAGGTGGCGCTGATCACTGACGGGCGGTTTTCCGGGGCGACGCGCGGCTTCTGCATCGGCCATGTCGGGCCGGAAGCGTCCGATTGCGGGCCGATCGCGCTTGTCGAGGATGGTGACGAGATCAGCATCGACGCCACCAAAGGCACCATTGACTTGAATGTCCCTGCCGATGTGCTGGCGGCGCGCAAGGCCAGATGGCAACCGCGCGTGAATGATTACCAGTCCGGTGCCTTGTGGCGCTATGCCCAGAATGTGGGGCCAGCCTTTAAGGGTGCCGTAACGCATCCCGGTGCAAAGGCTGAGCGTCATGTCTATGCGGATATCTAGTCTGGCGCTTGCCCTGCTGCTTGCCAGTTGTGGCGGCAGTTCGAAAGTGCCGGAAAGGGCCGAAGTTGAAGGTGGTGAAGAGATCACCTGTGCTTTGGCCGGTGCGCCGGATGCGAAGCCTGTCTGCGCGGTAGAGCGCAATGCCTCTGCCTACGGTCTGATTCTCATTATCCATCATCCCAATGGCGGTTTCAGGCGGCTATTGGTGACGACGGACGGCCGTGGTGTTATCGCGGCGGACGGGGCTGAAAACGCCATCGTCAAACCGCTCGACAAGGGCCTGATCGAAGTCTCGATTGGCGGTGATCGTTACCGGCTTCCGGCAACGGTCAAATAGTCAGCCTGCCACACGCTCTCGGTGGCCGGGTTCAAATCCTTCCGCAGCGAGCGCCGCGATTCGCGCGCCCACCGCCTCCGGCCCCTTGAGGCTCGCCGGGTCTTCGCCCGGATAGGCCTTGGCCCGCATCGCGGAACGGGTCGCGCCGGGATCGATGATGGCGACACGCACCTTGCCCAGATTGCGCTGCTCCTCACCATAAGCGCCGAGCAACGTGTCAAAGGCCGCCTTGGAGGCGCCATAGCCGCCCCAGAATGCGCGCGGGCTGGCACCTACGCTGGATGTCAGCCCGATCACCCGCGCCTTGCCGCTCTTTTGCAGCAGGGGATCGAATGCCGCGATCATGGCCTGCTGCGCACCGACATTGAGAGTCAGCACCGACGCGAATTCCTTGGCATCGAAATGCTGGACAGGGGCCAATGTGCCAAGCATCGCGGCATTCAGCACCAATATGTCCAGCTTCCCCCAGCGTTCCGAAACCGCCACGGCAAGCCTGCCGATGCTTTCGCCGTCAGTCAGGTCGAGCGGAGCAATGGTTGCACTGCCGCCGTTTTCGAAGATGCGGTCTTCCACCGCTTCCAGATCCTTGGCCGTCCGCGCTGTCAGGATCACATGCGCGCCTGCCGCCGCCAGCGCCTCAGCGGTGGCCGCGCCGATACCCCGCGACGCACCCGTGACGAGCGCATATTCCCCACTCAGCGGCCCGGCCATCAGACCACCCGTTCGTCCAGCCGGAACAACTGCGCCTCTGGCATGATTTCATCCTGATCTGTCAGGCGGGTGGGATAGTCACCGGTAAAACAGGCGTCGCAGTATTGCGGGCGAATGTCTGCGCGATGCTCTTCGCCCAGAGCCTTGTACAACCCGTCGATGGAGACAAAGGCCAGGCTGTCCGCGTGGATGAACGCCTTCATTTCCTCAACATTATGCTTGGCCGCCAGCAGCTTGGAGCGTTCCGGCGTATCCACACCGTAAAAGCAACTGTGCCGGGTTGGCGGGCTTGCGATCCGCATATGGACTTCGGAGGCACCGGCATCGCGCATCATCTGCACGATCTTGAGCGAGGTTGTGCCCCGCACGATGCTGTCATCTACCAGAATGATGCTCTTGCCTTCCACCAGCGCGCGGTTGGCATTGTGCTTCAGCTTGACGCCCAGATGACGCACCTGATCGCCCGGCTGGATAAAGGTGCGGCCGACATAGTGGGAACGGATGATGCCCAGCTCGAACGGGATGCCCGATTGCTGGGCATAGCCAATCGCTGCCGGCGTGCCGCTGTCTGGCACGGGGATGACGAGATCGGCACGAACGGGGCTTTCAATCGCCAGTTGTGCACCAATCGCCTTGCGGACCGAATAGACGCTTGAACCATCCACGATCGAATCAGGGCGTGAGAAATAGACATGCTCGAAAATGCAGGGCCGGGCACTGGCAGGGGCGAAGGGCTTGATCGAACGCACGCCATCCACGCTGACGATGACAATCTCGCCGGGCTCCACGCTGCGTTCATAGGTCGCGCCGACCACGTCCAGCGCCACGGTTTCGGACGCGAATATCACCGTATCGCCCAGCTTGCCCATCACCAGCGGGCGGATACCCAGCGGATCGCGGCAGACGATCATGCCTTCGGGCGTCATGCAGATCAGGGAATAGGCGCCTTCCACCTGCTTGAGCGCATCGATGAACTTGTCGAGCAGGGTGCGATAAGTGCTGGTGGCCACCAGATGGATGATGACTTCGGTATCGCTGGTGGACTGGAAGATCGAACCGCGCCGAACCAGTTCCTTTTTGAGCGTCATCGCATTGGAGATATTGCCGTTATGGGCAATCGCGAACCCGCCCGAAGCGAGATCGGCATAAAGCGGCTGAACATTGCGCAGTGCCGTTTCGCCGGTGGTGGCGTAGCGGACATGGCCGCAGGCACTTTCGCCCGGCAGTGCGCGGATAATCTCGTCGCGGTCAAAATTTCCGGCGACATGGCCCTGGGCGCGGTGGCTGTGGAATGATTCGCCGTCCCAGCTGGTAATGCCGGCAGCTTCCTGCCCGCGATGTTGCAAGGCGTGAAGGCCAAGCGCCACGACAGCCGAGGCAGTATCTGCCCCCCAGACGCCGAATACGCCGCATTCTTCGTGGAGCTTGTCGTCCTCGAACGGGTGGGTGGTCAGCATTTGGGATTCCGCATCAGTTGGCGACTGCGGCGCATATAGGGAGCGGAATTGGATTTGTCGCGCTTTTGTGACAGGGAATTTTCACGATGAGCAATGAACGCGAAACGGGCCTGGCCCTCAATCCCAAATATGACGCAAACGGGCTGATTACAGCCGTCTGCACCCATGCCGATACCGGCGATGTGCTGATGCTTGCCCATATGAATGCTGACGCGCTGGCAAAAACCCTTGATAGCGGCACTGCATGGTTCTGGTCGCGCAGCCGGGGACGCCTGTGGCAAAAGGGTGAGAGTTCGGGCCATATCCTGACGGTCGTGGAAGCGCGGATTGATTGTGATCAGGACGCTGTCTGGCTGAAATGCCGTCCCGCCGGGCCGGCCTGCCACACCGGGGAGGCAAGCTGCTTCTACCGCCGGATTGAAGCGGGAGCGCTGGTGCGCGCGTAGGGGGCATTGGGTACAATCGCGGCCGAAAGGTCTCACTAAGGTCTCGCCTCAACGGGGCGGGAGAGTGCGGGGTTATGGTGCGGTGCGGCATAAACTTCCGTCACCCTGCCATTTCTTTACCGTCCGGCGATCAACGCACATATCACTTATCTTGTCAGAACACAGAAGGGTCATGAGTCGCCCATCAAGCCCCTATTTGTAATATGGGAGGTATTTTCCTGTTTTCAAGAGGGGGCGGAACAAGGCGCTGGAAAATTCGGGCGCAGGCAAACTGCAAACGGATCACAAGGGCGTTTGACCTTTACGTGAACGGAAATTATAGTTGCGAATATGGCAACTGCGACCGTCGAAATTGCTGATCCGCGCGACCGGCACCAATATACGATTTCCGATCTGTCGGAGGAGTTCAAGGTAACGGCGCGTGCGCTGCGTTTTTACGAGGATGAAGGGCTGATCAACCCCATCCGGCGCGGCCTGACGCGGGTCTATACCAAGCGGGATCGCGCCCGTCTTGCCTGGATATTACGGGCGAAGCGGGTGGGCTTC
>JANOAJ010000067.1:0-4005 GCA_031411035.1 Sphingomonadales bacterium | reverse complement strand
GGCATCACCGGTCTGTTCGCGCGGTTGCTCGACATGCCGGATTGCACCGTCATGGACGTGCTTGCCATTGTCATGGCCGAGACACTGTCCAGCGGATCATGCCTGATCGAGAGTGTTGGCCTTCATATGGGCATCGACATGGCTGACTATTGGGTGGCGGACGATGCTTTCTATTCGCTTATCCGTGACCGCGAGGTGTTGACCGCTATTTTGCGTGAAGTTGGCGGCGATACCGTCGCGCAGGCGCACGTTGTCGAGAAAAGCAAAACCATCAAGCATGTCATCAACGACCACCTGACCGGTGAGAATGGCCGCACCAAGCGCGACCATTGGGTGCCGCGCTGGATGGCGTTTCCGCCATCGACATACACCGGCCGTGGTGGCGTTGCCACGGTGGCGGCTGCCGAGCGCGTCAAATGGCAGGCCGAGGCCGAGGAACCGACCGATCCCACGCCGCAAGCGCCCGCGCTGTTGCCGGAACCCGGTAACGATGTGGACGCGGGCGAGGAGGTTTTGGACGCGTCGGAGGCCGAACCGGAGCGGCTGGCGGCCTGATCTCGTTGGGGTGGCGGGCGACCGCCACCTCGACTTTTTCAAATTCGCGCGCTTGCGCGCGCATTCTTATCTGGGAGGCGGGTCATGGCTGACCGTGTATCTGCGAGCATCACCATCGGCGGTGCGGTGTCATGCAATCAGTATCAGACGCTATGCGCCTTGATCCAGGACGAAGGCTTGTCAATCCAGTGGGATGGCGACCCCTTTACCCCTGACGCCCGCACCGATGGCGAACCGCTTCGCCTTTACGCACACGAAGTATCATGGGGCTGCTTCGACGCGCTGGAGCAATATTGCTGCACCCACGGCATTCCTTATCACCGTTGGTCAGGGGCCTGTCCCGGCAGCTTTGGAGCCGGACGTGTTATATTTGATGGCACGCATGGGCCGTTCAACTATGATGCCGACGAAAATGACCATATCGTCATGTTCGTCGAAACCATCTTCACATTGGGTTCTATCCGCGCGATCCGCAGCTATCTCAAACCCGCTGCGTTCGCCGTGCCGCCCTTGGTCATCATGGAACCGTGATGGGCCTTCATTGCGAGGATTGATTTGGTAAGGAATATCCATTACTTGTGCGCCCAATGGAGGGTCACATGGCCGTTACGCTTGAAGAGATCAGCACCATCACGGCCAAGGGGCAGACCACGGTTCCCAAAGCCGTGCGTCAGGCGCTGGGCGTCGATTATGGCGGGCGCGTTGCCTTCCGCGTGAGCGACGGCGGCGTGACGATTTCGCGGGCGGATGAGGGCGAAGATCCTGCCATTGAGACATTTCTGGGCTTTCTGGCGGCTGACCTCAAATCACATCCTGAGTCCGTCAAGGCGCTGTCGCCCGACCTTGCCGCGCGGATCGCGGCGCTGAGCGTCGGTATCCAAGTCAATCCCGATGACGGGATTGACGGCGATGTTGCGCTCTGACGCGTAGCGCCATTCCCTATGATTACCGTCAACGGCTGGACGCTCTATGCGCATCCGCTTTTTCAGGGTCAGCTGGAGACGCTGACTCTCGTGGTTGAAAAAGCCGCGAAGAAAGACCCGAAGGGGTACAGCGCGACGGCGAACGCCAAGCTGCTTGCCGCGATGCGCAAGCTGATGTTCGAGGTCATTCCGGTTGACCCGACCCGCCCCGAGTTCCGCCAGGGCGGCACATTGGGGCCCGAGCGCAAGCACTGGTTCCGCGCCAAGTTTGGCGGCGGGCGCTTCCGCTTGTTCTTCCGCTATTCGAGCAGCGCCAAGATCATCATCTATGCCTGGGTCAATGATGCCAACAGCTTGCGTACCTATGGATCGAAGTCCGATGCCTATGCCGTGTTCAGGTCGATGCTCGACAAGGGCAACCCGCCCGAGGACTGGGATGCGCTGATGGCGCAAAGCGCCAAAACAGGGGAGGGCTGAAAGGCAGCGCGAAGCCCCGCCCGGCACTGCCGGACGGAAGTTAGCGGCTCGTCATCGCCATGTGGTCAGTGTGTCTGGATCAGGTGCAGCCACGCAACCTTCATCGTCGAACTCACTGACATGGACTATCAGACCAAACGGCGAGCACCAATCAGCCCGGCCGAGATATAGTCACGGCCTTCCCTCAGTCGCCTTGCCCGGACAGGCGAACCAAAGGGGAGCGGTCGACACAGGCGCCGTGCGGGGGCCTTGTCAGCGACCTCATGGTTGGCGGCGACAATCCGGACATTCCTGAAATTGCACATCACGCTGACAGTGAGCGTCCCGGCTAGCCGAGAGCCAACCTTTCCGAACGAACATCAGGGTCGCCATATCACCGTCTTGTGGATTGCCATTCCGCTGCCCATGCCGTCCTCGTCAAAGGCTTTGGTTTGGCAGGGTCGGCTGCGCCTCTTGGCCTTTGCTCAAACGGCTGCACAGAAGTTTCTTCCCCTGCGTGTGCCACGCATTCCTCGCGAGACAAGAAACGTCGGTCTGCGCCGTGCGCCGCTTTGCTTCGCCCCTGCGGGTTATGCAGGCCAAGCCCCTGCCAGTCACCAGCCATCGAGGCCGCGATAGGCGCGGGATCGACCAACCCAAGGAGACGTAACATGGCAAACATCGGTTCATTCAAAAAGGTCGGCAATGACTATCAGGGCGAAATCGTGACAATGAGCGTGCAGACAAAGAGCGTCCGGATCGCCGCTGAGGCCCAGGGCGACAATGACAAGGCCCCGACCCACCGCGTCTATGTCGGTCGCGCCGAAATCGGAGCCGCCTGGATGAAGCAGTCAAAGGAAGGCCGTGACTATCTCTCAGTCAAGCTCGACGATCCCAGCTTCGCCACCCCGATCTTCGCCAGCCTGTTCGACGATGAAGACGGCAAGACCTTCAACCTGATCTGGACGCGCTGACCCACTGGCGACCCAGACTACGAACCCCGTCCGGCAGTGCCGGGCGGGGCTTCGCACTGTATGTTCGATTTTTGCAGGGAAGAGGGAAGGGGGCACGAGACCAGCCGCGCCTCCCTTCGCCACAAGGCATCAGAAGGATACCTGCAATGTTGTCGACGCCGCTTGGCATCGTCGCGCTGTTCTTTTTGAATCTGCCACGTCTCGTGGTGCCGCTGTCTCAGACCAGATGTTTGTACGTGTAGGGGGAATGACGGGTCATAAACCCGAAGCCAAAATAGAGTGCTCCCGGCGATTTCCTGAGGCGTCAATTTATGCGCCTTTCTGCAAAACCAAAACGCAACGACAGTCGGTCTGCGCTGACTTCTCGTCAGTGATCACGCACAGTCGTTTTGTTTCAAACCGCATCATGGTCAAAAATTGAAACAGCGGGCTCTTGGCAATTCCATGTGCGGGGAGGTGACTTTAACATCGCCGCGCGCGTCACCCGATTTTCGACTTTACCGATGGAAAATCGTTCTGGCATGTTTTTGGACGGATACCGGCGCTGACATTTGGCAGCGCGCTATTTTCTCTTGCTTGCTTCATATTGTTTGGGTTTGTGTTATTGCAGGATAAGCTATACGGCGTGTTCTGTATTACGTTATCCCATGGTGCCCATAGGAAAACGACTGACATGGACACAAACCCCGGCTCCCAGAAGACCATGCTCACGGCACGCATCGACGCTGTGACGCTCGCGGCCTTCGATGCTTTTGCTGAAGGGCGTGGTGGCCGGAGTGTGGTTTTGCGGCAGCTGATCGAACAGGCGGCCTTTGAGAATCTGGATACGCCGCGCGTGGAACGGCGTGAAACCACCGCGACAAATCGTGTCTCGTTGCGCTTCACCGACGTGGAAAATGCCGTGCTTGAGCACCGCGCAGCGCAGCGTTCGACCGACCGCTCGGGCTGGATCAAAGCCCTTGTCCGGCGACATCTTGGTCTGAAGTCCCGCGTCGATGATGGCCTGCTAGCCGAGCTGGCACCGATCCGGATGCAGCTGCTGCGGATTGGCCGCAACCTCAACCAGGCCATGAAGGCAGCGAATGCCAGCATGCTGG
>JANOAJ010000066.1:0-1782 GCA_031411035.1 Sphingomonadales bacterium | reverse complement strand
GTGATCACCCCTTCATGCGTCCAGCCTTCCGCATTCCAGAAAGCCAGCGGATAGAAAATCAGGCTGTCGACAAACTGCCCGCACACGGTGGAACCAATCGTCCGCGTCCACAGCTTTGTGCCCCTGGTCAGTATCTTCATCCGTGCCATCACGAAGGAATTGACGAATTCCCCCACCCAGAACGCCGTGATCGAGGCAAAGACAATGCGCGGCACCTGCCCGAACACGGTTTCATACGCTCCCTGATTTCCCCAGAAGGGCGCAGGCGGAAGCGCAACGACCACCCAGGACATGAAGGCCATGAACAGCAGCCCGGCAAACCCCGCCCAGATGCAGCGCCGCGCCCGGGCATAGCCATAGACTTCGGTCAGTATGTCTCCCAGCAGATAGCCCAGCGGAAAAAACATGATGCCCGCGCCGAAACTGTGTTTGCCAATCAGCGGGAAATCCACTTCGGCAATTTTGGCCGCACCAATCACGTTGGAAAGCAGCAGGATCGCCACAAACGCGGCCATCATGAAATCATAGAAACGCATCGGTCGGTCCGACAAGGCGGAGGCACGATAGGCAGTGATGCCCGCAGGCTCGGATATGCCGGAAAGGGAGTCGCTCATAAGCTGCCATCAATAGCGGCGTTTCCCTGACGCGCAAACTTCGCTAGGGGGATCGCGGCGCGCGCCCGTAGCTCAGCTGGATAGAGCGCGAGACTTCTAATCTTGAGGCCACAGGTTCGACTCCTGTCGGGCGCGCCAGCCATCGTCCAATGGAATGTCGCGCTTTACGGACAGTCCGGAATGTCTGCTTCGAAGTTGCAAGTAAGTATAGCGGCCATTCAATGGACGAACTCTGAAATGGCAGACGGGACCAATCCGCGCAGACTCTCCGCACTCTCCGTTCAGAGCGACATCCCGCCTGCCACTTCAATAATCTGCCCAGTGACATAGCCCATCGCGGGAGAGGCGAGCGATATTGCCACGCCGGCAAAATCCTGCGCCATCCCGAACCGGCGCATCGGCGTTGTGTTCTTGAGATAAGCGGCAATGCTTTCGTCGGCCCGGACATGGGCATTTGCGTCGGATTCGATCAGGCCCGGATTGATGCAGTTTACCGTAATGTTGCGTGACCCCAGATCCTTGGCCAGCAGTACGGTAAAAGTCTCAAGCGCACGCTTGCTCATGGCATAGACCGCATAGTCGACCACCGCAGTTCTCGCTCCCAACGAGCCAACATTGATCACCCGGCCACCTTCCCGCAAATGAGGCTTCAGTAGCTGGGTTACAAAGAACGGCGCGCGCATATTGAGCGCCATGATTTCCTCGAACAATTCCGGCGTAGTTGCATCGAAATTGGCAACCGGACCGCCGCCAGCGTTGTTGATCAGGATGTCGAGGCCGGTGTCTCCCGTCCGTTCCAGCAATCCTGCCTTTAGCGCCTCGGCCAGTTCGACTGCGGCGTCGTAAGTGCCAAGCGGGCACTTGATGAGGAAGGCATTGCCGCCTTGAGCCTCGATGCCTTCCAGCACTTCCCTGGCGGCTGCGTCGCTGCTGGCGTAGTTGATCGCTACCAGCGCGCCGAGGGCCGCAAACTGCTCGGCCATTTTCCGGCCGAGCCCACGCGACGCGCCTGTGACGAGAACGGTTTTACCGGCGAACGGCTTGTCGTCAGCGCCTTTCATGCCTCGTAGGCCTCGCCCTTGGTCGTAGAACCTGCAACTGCCTGCAGGTAGACATCGAGGTGGCGGATCTTGCCCGCATCGTCGAATTCATAGACCGAGACCGAATT
>JANOAJ010000065.1:0-8349 GCA_031411035.1 Sphingomonadales bacterium | reverse complement strand
TTCTCGACCAGCCCAGCCTCAAACACGCGCTGGAACCGGGCATGCGCCTTGGGATTGCGGGCAAGCAACAGGCAGCCGCTGGTGTCGCGATCCAGCCGGTGAACGGCCAGCGGCCAGCGCTTGAACCCGAAGGTCAGCGTGGAAAGATGACTCTCGACGGAAAGCCCGCCGTCGCGCGGCGGATCGACGGGTAGGCCGGAGGGTTTGTCCACGATAATGGCCTCGCCATCGAGGAAAAGGATCAGATCAACAAGCAGCATGGCCGCGCCTTTGCCACGCTCGCGCCGCTGCGTCCAATCATCCCGGATTGATGCGCGCGGGCGGCATCCCCATATCACACCCATGAAACAAATCTGGACAATCCTCCTTTCGCTCATTCTCCTCACGTTCGGGGTGCTCTGGTGGGTGCAGGGTACGGTTTCCCCGCCCGTGGACACCATCGTCGCCTCCAGCCTGCAATCCCTGCACGAACAGAACCGCCTGTCCGCCTTCGCCGCGCGCTTTGTGACAGTGGTGACAAGCCGGAAGGAACAGCTTGGCTTCGCTGCTGAAAAGACGCTGATCATGCCCGCGATGGTGCGTTACGAAGTTGATCTGGCGAAAGTGCAGGTAGCTGATCTTAGATGGGACGCAGCAGCGAAAACGCTGACGATTCACTTGCCGCCGGTGGAAATCAGCGGCCCTGAATTCGATCTGATGCAAACCCGCGAATATGGCAGCGGTGCTGTGCTGATGACACTGACAGACGCCGAACGCCTGCTCGATCAGTCCAACCGCGCCAAGGCCAGGGCGGATGTGATCGCGCAGGCCAAGGCACCAATGATGATCAAGCTGGCGCAGGATGCCACCACCCGCGCAGTGGCGCACAGTTTTGCTTTGCCCCTCAGGGCCGCCGGAGTAGAGGCAAGCGTCGAAGTGGAGTTTGAACAATGAGCGCATTTTCCGGAACGCTGACCGGCACCGATCTGGTCGAAGAAATCGGTCGCCTGAAAAAGGAACGCAACGCCATCATTCTGGCGCATTATTACCAGCGCCCGGAAATTCAGGATCTGGCGGATTATGTCGGCGATTCGCTGGAACTTTCCCGGAAAGCGGCAGCAACGGACGCCGATGTGATCGCCTTTTGCGGCGTGCGCTTCATGGCCGAAACCGCAAAAATCCTTGCGCCTGAAAAGACCGTGATCCTGCCCGACATGGACGCCGGATGCAGCCTGGAAGACTCATGCCCGCCCGACAAGTTCAAGGCTTTCCGAGAGGCGCACCCTGATCACATCGCACTCACCTATATCAACTGTTCCACCGAGGTGAAGGCGCTGTCCGACATTATCGTGACGAGCAGTTCAGCCGAAAAAATCCTCGCGCAGATCCCCGAAAGCCAGCCGATCATTTTCGGGCCAGACAAGCATCTGGGCGGCTATCTGTCCCGCAAACTTGGCCGCGAGATGCTGCTCTGGCCCGGCGTGTGCATTGTGCATGAAGCTTTCAGTGAAACCGAACTGATCAAGCTGAAAGCGCAGCACCCCGGCGCGCCCGTCGCCGCGCACCCGGAATGCCCGGCCCATATCGTCGATCATGCGGACTATGTGGGCAGCACCAGCGGCATCCTGGACTTCGCCAAAACCTTCCCCGGCGACACGCTGATCGTGGCGACCGAACCGCACATCATCCACCAGATGGAAAAGGCGCTGCCCGAGAAGGTGTTTATCGGAGCCCCCGGCGCGGACGGCAACTGCAACTGCAACATCTGCCCCTATATGGCGCTCAACACGCTGGAGAAGCTGTACGTGGCGCTGCGTGATTTGCAGCCGCAGGTGCATATCGAGGAAGGGCTGCGGCTTCAGGCGAAGAAGAGCCTCGACCGGATGCTGGACATGGCGAGCGGGACTGTGGGGCTGGGGGATTTGGGGACGCGGTGATGCGTCCGGTCATCTGCGTCTTGGGGCGCAATTGCCCATGCCGTCACGCTGAACGTGTTTCATGATGACAAAGTGCGTGCGGTTGCACCAAACCCCTTCCCATCATTGCGTCTTCGCGTGACGCAAATGCCCCAACCTCCGCGCGCACCGCAAACTCAGAATGGTCTCGCGCGAAGCCGCCAGATCGCGAAGCTGAAACCTCTCGCACCGGTGCTCGACAAACGATGGCAGGCGGCAGCATGACCATACCCGCCCCCGGCCTCATCCTGATGACCATTGCCATCCTGCAATTCACGGTGATCCCGCCGCTTGCGGATTTCAGCCGCAGCCATACGACCAATCCGGATTGGCCCGGTCATGCGCGGTTTCATGTTGTGGCGCAGGTACTCACCACCTCGGCGCTGGGCTCGATTGCGCTCTACTTCCTCTGGTCGGAGCGCGTGGAGCCGTCGCTGGGCATCTGCATTGCGATGATGCTGGGCCTTGCCGCGCTGGGCGGGTTTTTCCTCAGCGCAGCAGCAGCACGGTTCTATGGCGGCACGGTAAGCGCCGCGCAGGGGTTCGCCGCCACACGGCTGCGGCGGATTGACGGCAACGTCGCCAATTTCGGCCTGTCTTTTGCCCTGCTGCTAACCGGTCGCCTGATGCTGCTTTAGCCTGCCCATTTTCCGCTGTCCTACACCCCCTTTTCTGGTCTAGCGGAGGATCATGATGATGCCGGCACTCTCCCGGCCTCGAAAATACAAGCGCCACCCCGCGACCTTTGGCGAACTTTGCGGCGGCGCGCAGGAGGCGATTGCACGGAAATGAGTTTCACCTTGCCCCAGTTTGATCTTTCCGCCTTTGTCGCGTCCACTCTCGCCGAAGACCTTGGCCCCACCGGCCGTGACGTGACTTCCGAATCCGTGATCCCGGCTGACGCGCGCTTTGCCGGGGTGATGGACAGCCGTGATGCGATCGTCGTGGCGGGCCTGCCAATTGCCGAAGCCTTTTTCCGGCATCTCGATCCCGCGATGGAAATCGAACTGCTGGCGGAGGAAGGAGCGTCTGTTCCCAAAGCCAGCGATCTGATGCGGCTTTCCGGCAATGCACGGGCAATGCTGACGGCGGAGCGATCCGCGCTCAACACTGTGCAGCATCTGTCTGGCATCGCGACAATGACGCGCGCCTATGTAGAGGCGATTGCCGGCACGGGCTGCACCCTGCTTGATACCCGCAAGACGATCCCCGGCCTGCGCGTGCTGGAAAAATATGCGACACGGATGGGCGGGGCGAGCAATCACCGGATGGGCCTGTGGGATGCAGCGATGATCAAGGACAATCATGTCGCGGTGGCGGGCGGTGTGGCCGAAGCCGTGCGGCGCGCCAGAGAGGCAGGCGTGAAACGGATCATCCTTGAGGTCGATGCGCTCGCCCAGATTGAGCCAGGGCTGGCGGCAGGCGCCACGCATCTGCTGCTCGATAATATGGACGCACCCACCCTGCGCGAAGCCGTGGCGCTGGTCGCGGGCCGCGTGCCGACCGAAGCCTCTGGCGGCGTGACGCTGGAAACCATCCGCGCCAAGGCGGAGACGGGGGTAACCTATATCTCGGTCGGGCGGCTGACACAGTCGGCCCCGGCGGCAGATATCGGGTTGGACTTTGCAGTAAGTTCCTGACATGTTCTTTCTGGCCATTTTGATGGGGACCTGATGCCATGACGATAAGACGCTGGATATTGGCACTATTCCTCATGCTCGGATCAGCGAATCAGGCGATGGCGCAGGCCGCGCAATGTCCGCTGCCGCCCAATGTGCCTGCCGCGCGGGTGTTATATCCGCCGCCGGGCGAAACCCAGAAAGTGCCGGTTTCCGGCTATGTGCTGGCGCTCAGTTGGTCACCGCAATTCTGCAAGGCCAAGGGCGATGATTCCGATTATGATTCCCAGTGCAAGGTGGATCGGCCTTTCGGGTTCATCCTGCACGGCCTGTGGCCCGACGGGAATGGCCGCAAGAATCCGCAATGGTGCCGCAAGGTGGAAGCCGTGCCGCGCGATGTTGTTCGCCAGACCTGGTGCGCGACCCCTTCGGTGGCACTGCAGCAGCACGAATGGGCGAAGCATGGCAGTTGCATGCCCGGCGATGCCGCGCGTTATTTCCGCACAGCGCGTTCGATCTATGAAGCACTTATATGGCCGGACATGACGGCGCTATCGCTCCGGCCCGACCTGACCGTCGGTGCGTTCAAGGATGCGCTTGCTGCGGCCAATCCCGGCACGGCTGCCAGCATGTACAGCGTTGGCGTCACGCCGCTTGGCTGGCTCGAAGAGGTGAAGTTGTGCCTTGGCGTAAACCTGCACTCCCAGCGCTGCCCCCGCGCATCAGAGGGGGCGGGCGATGGCGCAAAGTTGCGAATATGGCGGGCAGCCAGATAGGCTAGCGGTTGATGATCACCGTGTTGGGATGATGCTTGTCGAGATGCTTTTTGATGATCTTCAGGTTGCGCGTGTTTGAACGGAAGAAAAAGTCCGGTACGGCACCGATCAGGGGAATGGCGCCCAGCAGCGCGTCAAAGCCGATATTGCCTGCCATGCGGACAATCGCCGATTTGGGCATGCCCAGATTGCGCGCTTCCCAGGCCAGATAGCTGCCCATCACGGCGGCCACCACACTGCCGCCCACCGGGATGATGTCAAAAATCACGTCAAGGCCCACACGCTGTTTGGTGCCCGGAATCGTGAACAGGCCTTCCAGCAGCTTTTCAAGCATCTCGATCCGCCGCCGAACGGCTGCGGGATGCGATCCCGCAATCTCGGAAATCTCCGGCATGCGGTTCATCACCTGGGGTTTGACAGCCATGACGCATACTCCTTCGGCTCTATAGGTGGTGTGCCTTTTCGCGAATTCAATTGGCCCGTAATCGCTGCAACGAATGGAGCGCAAAGGCATTGGTCCGGAACCCCTTCAGATTGGGGCTGACAAGTGACCAGCGGAGCGGCAGCGCAATGGGAATAAACGCCTGCCGTTCGGCCAGCCGCGCGTCCGCCTCCGCCAGGGAATCGGTGCGCTCGGTTACGGTCTGGGCTGTCTGGACAGCGCTCAGAGCGGCTTCGGTTGCGGGATCACAGGGCAGCCCCCGTGCGCAGGATAGCCGGATCAGATACCAGAAGGCGGCAGATTGCGGCGCCACTTCGTCAATCAGTTGCAGATCTGCAGGCGCGTTGAGAGCCACCGCTTGCGCCCGGACGCCGATCTTGCGCCAGTCCGCCGCAATCTCCGCGAACAGCAACCGGCTTCCCGGGCCCGCAGGCATGGCCACCCGCAGCACGGGTAACCGTGAGACATTGCCGATCAGTTCCCGCGCGCGCGCCTGGCGCTCCGGCTGAGGCAGGCGGATCCATTCGAGCGCGGCAGGCGGTGCCGCGCTGTCAAGCTGGGCGGGCAGCACGGCATATTGCGCCTGCCAACTGCTGACCCCGAAACTGCGGACAATCCGTTCCCGGTCAATCACCATCGCCAGCGCCTTGCGTACTGCCGCTTCCGAAAGTGCCTGGCTGTTCGAAGAGACCGCAAGGCCAAACAGCCCGTACACCGGATCAACCTGAAACTGGGCTGCCGCCGGACGGGCCGCGCGAGCGAGGGCAAGATCGGCAAAGCTGCCGCCGGTTACCATGCCGATCTCGCGCGCCTGAAACCGGGCGACAGCAAGAGCAACTGGTTCCGCGCGGACGCGCATGTCATCCCGGTCTCCCCGATCTTCGACATTCTCCGCCATTTCATCGGGAATGGGGCGCAGGCGCGTCACACCCGCACGAACGGAATGCACACGGTAAGGCCCGCTGCCCTGGGACGCGCTGCCCCGGATGATCGCCATTTCGGGCTGGGCCAGCAGCTGGAGCAATTCCGGCTGCGGCGTCCGCATGCGGATTTCCACCACCTGCCCTGTCATCGCGATCACGTTTGAAACGCCGCCGAACAAGGGCCGGAACGGATGACGGCTGCCCGGTGCCATGATGGCCCGAAGCCTTTCCGCCACTTCCCGGCCGGTAACCACTTTCCCGTCTGTCCAGCGCGCGCGACGGATACGCATGATCAGGCTCAGCCCGTCGTCCGTCACGATCCAGCGTTCGGCAAGGGCAGGTGTGATGCGCCCTTCGGCATCAAAGGCGACGAGCCCTTGTGCCGTCGCGGCCAGCAATACTTCATCGCTGGCGTTGGTCGGCATCACCAAAGGGTCTGCCAGCTTCAGCCGGTCACTGATCACGCTCAGCGTCACGGGATTGGCATCGTCCCGGTCCGAACATGCGGGGGCGGCAAGAACCAGCACAGCCAGCGCCGCGAAACGCAGACCCAATGGTGCGGACGGCGGGAATCGAACCCGCACTCCCATTTCGGGGAAGCGGATTTTAAGTCCGCTGCGTCTACCGGTTTCGCCACGTCCGCAGGCCATGCTGCACCAAAGGGGCAGGCTTGCTTCGCGTCAAGCGCGAAGTGGCATCACACGTTCAGACGTTCCCGGATTTCCTTGCCGGGCTTGAAATAAGGCACATGCTTGGCATCGATGGGAACAATTTCTCCCGTCCGCGGATTGCGCCCGCTCCGCCCGTCACGCGAGCGAACCGAAAACGCGCCAAAGCCGCGCAATTCAACGCGCCCGCCATGGGCAAGCTGTTCAACAATGCGATCAAAAAAAGTCGTGACAATCAGGTCAATATCGCGGGCAGAGAGGCCAGGCTTGGCATCAGAGAGCAATTTCACCAGTTCCGAACGGATCATGTATCCCCCACACGAGCCATATTCTACAAGACCTTACTCCCCACGAGAAAGGTCACAAACGGGGGAATGCAAAACTCAGCATTCCATCCGCTCGGTCATGGCCCGTATTGTCAGTTTGGCGGAAACGCGCGGATTTGCAAGCAAAACTGCCAAAAGAAAGGGCCATCCTGCATTGCAGGACAGCCCCTTCCAGAAACAATGCCCAAAGTTCAACAGGTTGCAAGCAGCCCGTTATGGACAAATTTGTCAGTTCTTGGTTTCGCGTGCCTTGAGGGCTTCGCCAAGGATATCGCCCAGCGATGCGCCCGAATCGGACGAACCATATTGCGCAACGGCCTGCTTCTCTTCGGCAAGCTGCATCGCCTTGATCGAGAAGTTCGGCTTCTTCGAACGGTCGAAACCGGTGACCATGGCATCGAACTTCTGCCCGACCTGGAAACGGTCCGGACGCTGCTCGTCGCGGTCACGGCCCAGGTCACCGCGCTTGATAAAGCCGGTCGCGCCGCTGTCACCAGCCTGCACTTCCAGCCCGCCATCGCGCACTTCAAGCACAGTCACGGTAACAATGGCATTCTTGCCAAGGCCCGAACCCGTGGCAACCGTGCCGCCGCCAAGGGCGGGTGCGCCCTTTTCAAGCTGCTTGATGCCAAGCGAGATGCGTTCCTTTTCAACATCGATGTCAAGCACCACTGCCTGGACTGTTTCACCCTTGCGGTGCAGCGCCAGCGCGTCTTCGCCCGAAATGCCCCAGGCGATGTCTGACATGTGGACCATGCCGTCCACATCGCCATCCAGACCGATGAACAGGCCGAATTCGGTAGCGTTCTTGACTTCGCCTTCGATCTGGCTGCCAACCGGATGGGCGGCCGCGAAGGCTTCCCACGGATTGTTGATGGCCTGCTTGAGACCAAGCGAGATGCGACGCTTGTCGGTATCGACTTCGAGAACGATGACATCGACTTCCTGGCTGGTCGAAACGATCTTGCCAGGATGGACGTTCTTCTTGGTCCAGCTCATTTCCGAAACGTGGACCAGGCCTTCGATGCCCGGCTCCAGTTCCACGAACGCACCATATTCGGTGATGTTGGTCACGCGGCCCGAAAGCTTGGCACCAACCGGATAGGTGGCGACGGCAGCTTCCCACGGATCGCTTTCCAGCTGCTTCATGCCAAGCGAGATGCGCTGGGTGTCCTTGTTGATGCGGATGATCTGCACCTTCACGCTATCACCGATGTTGATGATTTCCGAAGGATGGCCAACGCGCTTGTAGCTGATGTCGGTGACGTGGAGCAGGCCGTCGATGCCGCCCAGATCAACGAACGCACCATAATCTGTGATGTTCTTGACCACGCCTTCGATGATCTGGCCTTCTGCCAGGGTCGAGATCAGGCCAGTGCGCGCTTCGGCACGGGTTTCTTCAAGGATGGCGCGACGCGAGACAACGATGTTGCCACGCTTGCGGTCCATTTTGAGGATCTGGAACGGCTGGGCAATATCCATCAGCGGGGTAACATCGCGCACGGGACGGATATCAACCTGCGAGCCGGGCAGGAAGGCCACGGCACCGCCAAGATCGACAGTGAAGCCACCCTTGACGCGACCGAAGATGACGCCGTCGACGCGGGCGGACTTTTCGAATTCGGTTTCGAGCGTATCCCAAGCGGCTTCGCGGCGGGCGC
>JANOAJ010000064.1:0-5329 GCA_031411035.1 Sphingomonadales bacterium | reverse complement strand
ACGGCGCGGTGGTCGTCTTCGACGGCGTGGCCGGCGTGGAGCCGCAATCGGAGACGGTCTGGCGCCAGGCGGACCGCTACGGCGTGCCCCGCTTCTGCTTCATCAACAAGCTGGACCGCACGGGCGCGAGCTTCGAATTCTGCGTCAATTCGATCATCGAGCGTCTTGGTGCGCGGCCTGCCGTGCTCTATTTGCCGATCGGGATTGAAAGCAGCCTGAAGGGGCTGGTCGATCTGGTGGAAAACCGCGCGATCATCTGGCTGGATGAGTCGCTGGGTGCCAAGTTCGAATATCAGGACATTCCCGATGACATGAAGGAAAAGGCTGCCAAGGCCCGCTCCGACCTTATCGAAATGGCCGTCGAGCTCGATGATGACGTGATGGAAGCCTATCTTGAAGGCAATGAGCCTGACGTGGCGACGCTCAAGGCGCTGATCCGCAAGGGTACGCTTGGCTTTGCGTTTGTTCCCGTGCTTTGCGGGTCTGCGTTCAAGAACAAGGGTGTTCAGCCGTTGCTTGACGCGGTTGTGGATTATCTTCCCAGCCCGCTCGACATTCCTGATGTCGAAGGCCTGAAGCTCGACGGCGTCACGACCGACACGCGTCCTCCGGCGGATGACGCACCGTTTTCGGCGCTGGCGTTCAAGATCATGAACGATCCGTTTGTCGGCACACTCACCTTCGCGCGCATTTATTCGGGGAAGCTCGAAACTGCATCGCAAGTGATGAATTCGGTCAAGGACAAGAAGGAAAAGGTTGGCCGCATGCTCCTCATGCACGCCAATGACCGTGAGGACATTCAGGTTGCCTATGCAGGCGACATTGTGGCGCTTGCGGGCCTCAAGGACACCACGACCGGTGACACGCTGTGCGCTATCAATGCGCCGATCATTCTGGAACGGATGGAATTCCCGGATCCGGTGATCGAGGTTGCTGTGGAGCCCAAAACCAAGGCTGACCAGGAAAAGATGGGCGTTGCGCTCAACCGTCTCGCGCGCGAAGATCCCTCGTTCCGGGTAACTTCTGATCATGAATCAGGCCAGACGATCATCAAGGGCATGGGTGAACTTCACCTGGAAATCCTGGTTGACCGCATGAAGCGTGAATTCAAGGTGGAAGCCAATGTTGGCGCGCCACAGGTGGCGTATCGCGAATATCTCGCGAAAAAGGTCGATGTTGACTATACCCACAAGAAGCAGTCGGGTGGATCAGGCCAGTTTGGTCGTGTGAAATTCACTGTTACGCCGGGGGAACGTGGTTCGGGCATCATCTTCAAGGATGAAGTCAAGGGCGGCAACATCCCCAAGGAATATATCCCGAGTGTTGAAAAGGGCATGCGCGAAACCGCAGAAAGCGGATCGCTGATCGGTTTCCCGATCATCGATTTCGAAATCTCGCTGTATGATGGCGCGTACCACGATGTTGACTCGTCAGCATTGGCTTTCGAAATCTGTGCCCGCGCTGCCATGCGTGAAGCAGCCCAGAAGGCAGGCATCAAGCTGCTTGAACCGATCATGAAGGTTGAAGTCGTGACCCCGGAAGATTATCTGGGCGACGTCATCGGCGACATGAATTCGCGTCGTGGGCAAATCCAGGGTACTGATACCCGGGGTAATGCCCAGGCCGTGGAGGCAATGGTGCCGCTCGCCAACATGTTCGGCTATGTGAACCAGCTACGTTCTTTCACGCAAGGAAGAGCGCAGTACAGCATGCAGTTCTCGCATTATGATGAAGTGCCTGCGAACGTCGCCGAAGAGGTGAAGGCAAAGCTTGCCTGACCCGGCAAGAGCGACTAAGGGCGGCGCCTGATTCAGCAGGCGCCCGTCCATACTGATCAAACAAACATTCGAAAACGAGGTTAGATACAATGGCCAAGGCTAAATTTGAGCGGACGAAGCCGCACTGCAACATCGGCACCATCGGTCACGTCGATCATGGCAAGACCTCGCTGACGGCTGCGATCACGAAGGTGCTCGCTGAAACCGGCGGCGCGACGTTCACCAGCTATGACAATATCGACAAGGCTCCTGAAGAGCGCGAGCGCGGCATCACCATTTCTACGGCACACGTCGAATATGAAACGGCTGACCGTCACTATGCGCACGTCGATTGCCCGGGCCACGCTGACTATGTGAAGAACATGATCACCGGCGCCGCGCAGATGGATGGCGGCATTCTCGTTGTGTCCGCAACCGATGGCCCGATGCCCCAGACCCGCGAGCACATCCTGCTTGCCCGTCAGGTTGGCGTGCCGCAGCTTGTTGTGTTCATGAACAAGTGCGATCTTGTTGACGACGCCGAAATTATCGAACTCGTCGAAATGGAAATCCGCGAACTGCTCTCGAAGTATGACTTTGATGGCGACAACATCCCTGTGATCCAGGGTTCGGCGACGTGCGCGCTGAACGACACCAATCCTGAACTTGGCCGCGAAGCCGTGCTCAAGCTGATGGCCGCTGTTGACAGCTGGATCCCGCAGCCTGCGCGTCCGCTGGACAAGCCGTTCCTGATGCCGATCGAAGACGTGTTCTCGATTTCGGGTCGTGGTACGGTTGTGACCGGTCGCGTTGAAACCGGTGTTGTGAAGGTTGGCGAAGAAGTTGAGATCGTTGGTCTCAAGGATACCCGCAAGACCGTCGTTACTGGTGTGGAAATGTTCCGCAAGCTGCTCGATCAGGGCCAGGCTGGCGATAACATCGGCGCGCTGATCCGTGGCGTTGGCCGTGAAGAAGTCGAGCGCGGGCAGGTTCTCTGTAAGCCCGGCTCGATCACGCCGCACACCGAGTTCACTTCGGAAGTCTATGTGCTGTCGAAGGATGAAGGCGGTCGTCACACGCCGTTCTTCGCGAACTATCGCCCGCAGTTCTACTTCCGCACCACGGACGTTACCGGTGAAGTTGTTCTTCCCGAAGGCACCGAAATGGTCATGCCTGGTGATAACGTGCAGCTCGGCGTCAAGCTGATCGCACCGATCGCGATGGAACAGGGCCTGCGCTTCTCGATCCGTGAAGGTGGTCGCACCGTCGGTTCGGGGGTTGTGGCTTCGATCTCCAAGTAATATAGGCTCTTAACACCGCCCGATTCTCCCTGTGGGGATCGGGCGGTTTGCTTATTTTTGTTATTGCTCTTTCTCATCGGTAAACGGACATGGAAACCCAGAACATCCGCATTCGCCTTAAGGCGTTCGACCATCGCGTTCTCGATCAGGCAACTGGCGATATCGCAGATACGGCCAAGCGCACCGGCGCGCTGATCCGTGGCCCCATTCCTTTGCCGACGAAGATCGAAAAGTTCTGCGTGAACCGCGGTCCCCATGTGGACAAGAAGTCACGTGAACAGTTCGAAGTTCGTACCTACAAGCGGTTGCTCGATATCGTGCAGCCGACCCCCCAGACCGTTGATGCGCTTATGAAGCTCGATCTTGCGGCTGGGGTTGATGTTGAGATTAAACTGGCTTGAGGCCAGTTTGCCTTTAACCCCGCGAATGCGGGGGCTAGTCTGTTGACTACGTCAACCGCCTGGCCTAAGGGCAGCCACTCTCAAGGGATACCGCCGGATTCGTCCGGGCTGCGTCCCCCGTCATTCTGGCCTGAAATGGCCGGATATTAGCCCAGACGGGGCGATGCATTAAAATTTGGGCTTTCATGCCCGTGGGGAATGGGTCTCCGCGGGCCTCTGTGTTGAGGAGAAAAGATCATGCGTACTGGCGTGATCGCGAAGAAGATGGGCATGACTCGCCTGTTCAAGGATGATGGGCGCCATGTGCCTGTTACCGTTCTTTCGCTTGAAAATTGCCAGGTCGTGGCGCAGCGCACTGAAGATCGTGACGGTTATGTCGCGCTTCAGCTGGGTGCTGGCGAAGCCAAGGCCAAGAATGTAGCGAAGCCGCAGCGCGGCCATTTCGGCAAAGCCGAAGTGGAACCGAAAGCCCGGCTTCAGGAATTCCGCGTCTCTGAAGATGCGCTTGTCGAAGTGGGCGCAGAGCTTGCTGCTGACCATTTCGTGGCAGGCCAGATGGTGGACATCGCGGGTCACACGCAGGGCAAGGGTTTTGCGGGCGTTATGAAGCGCTGGAACTTCGGCGGGCTTCGTGCCACGCACGGTGTTTCAGTGTCTCACCGTTCTCACGGTTCAACAGGCCAGCGTCAGGATCCGGGCAAGGTCTTCAAGAACAAGAAGATGGCCGGCCACATGGGCGATCGTCTCCGTACCCAGCAAAATCTGGAAATCGTCCTGACGGACGTTGAGCGTGGCCTTCTTTTCGTAAAGGGCTCGGTTCCCGGTTCGAAGGGTGCATGGCTCACGGTCAAGGATTCGGTGAAGGTCGCGCGCCATGCCGACGCTCCCTATCCCGCTTCGGTCAAATCGACGGCTGCACCGGTTGCAGCGCCCGCTGAAACTCCGGCAGACGTGGCTGCGGCCCCCGAAGCCAATGAAACGCAGGAGGGCTGATCGATGAAGGTCAAGGTTCAAACCCTCGATGCCAAGGCGGCTGGCGATATCGAACTCGCTGACGACATTTTCGGCATTGAAGCGCGCGCAGACATTCTGCACCGTGTTGTCACCTGGCAGCTCGAAAAGCGTCGCGGCACTGCCCGCCCGACGCGCGAACGCGCTGACGTGGCCCGCACTGGCAAGAAATTCGGTAACCAGAAGGGTGGCGGTACTGCCCGTCACGGCAACCGTCGCGCCCCGAACTTTGTTGGCGGTGGTAAAGCGCATGGTGCGCGTCTTCGTGACTTCAACCCGTCGTTGAACAAGAAGATCCGCGTGCTCGGTCTCAAGATGGCACTGTCATCCAAGGCGTCGGCTGGTCAGATTGTCGTTATGGACAGCCTGGCAGTTGAAGCTGGCAAGACAAAGGCGCTGGTTGCTCAGTTGGGCAAGCTCGGCTTTGGCAAGACGGCGCTGGTGATGGACGGCGATATGGTCGAAAACAGCTTCGCGCTGGCTTCGTCCAATCTGTACGGTATCAATGTGATGCCCGCCGCCGGTGCGAATGTTTATGACATTCTCAAGCATGAAACGCTGGTTCTGACCCGTGCAGCGGTCGAAAAGCTGGAGGCACGGTTCAATGGCTAAAAAGCAGGCATCAGCGGATATCCGCCACTATGATGTGGTGCGCGGTCCGCACATCACCGAAAAGGCGACGATGGCCAGTGAACATAACGCGGTTGTGTTCAAGGTAGCGAACGACGCCACCAAGCCGCAGATCAAGGCCGCTATTGAAGCCTTGTTTTCGGTTTCGGTGACCAAGGTCAACACCATCGTCCAGAAGGGCAAGACCAAGCGCTGGAAGGGCAAGCCCTACACGCGGTCCGATTTCAAG
>JANOAJ010000063.1:0-18089 GCA_031411035.1 Sphingomonadales bacterium | reverse complement strand
GCAGTTCCAGCGGTGTCTGATCGTTCACGGGTGTGGTGCGTCAGGCTTCGGGCAGAAAGTCCGGAACCGAAAGGTAGCGTTCACCGGTATCATAGTTGAAGCCCATCACGCGCGCACCTTTGGGTAGGTCAGGCAGCTTCTGGGCAATCGCGGCCAGCGTCGCACCAGACGAGATGCCGACAAGCATGCCTTCTTCTGTTGCAGAACGGCGCGCCATGGCCTTGGCGTCTGCGGGATCGACCTTGATGACACCATCGAGCAACTGGGTGTGCAGGTTTGCAGGGATAAAGCCTGCGCCAATCCCCTGGATCGGGTGGGGGGCAGGGGCACCGCCACTGATGACGGGCGAAAGCGTCGGTTCCACCGCGAACACCTTCAGGTTGGGCCAGTGCTTTTTCAGGAACTCGGCACAGCCGGTGATATGGCCGCCCGTGCCAACGCCGGTGATGAGGGCGTCGAGCGGCGCATCCTTGAAATCGGCAAGGATTTCCGGCCCAGTCGTGCGGAGATGGACTTCGATATTGGCGGGGTTTTCAAACTGCTGCGGCATCCAGGCGCCAGGTGTCTGGGCAACCAGTTCAATCGCGCGTTCGATCGCGCCCTTCATACCCTTTTCGCGCGGCGTCAGATCAAAGCTGGCGCCATAGGCCAGCATCAGGCGGCGACGCTCGATCGACATGCTTTCGGGCATGACCAGCACCAGCCTGTAACCCTTTACCGCAGCCACCATCGCAAGGCCGATCCCGGTATTGCCCGAAGTCGGTTCGATGATTGTGCCGCCCGGCTTCAGCGCGCCGGAGCGTTCAGCATCTTCGATCATGGCCAGGCCGATACGATCCTTGATCGATCCGCCGGGGTTCGCGCGTTCGGATTTGATCCACACTTCCGCATCTGGGAACAGGCGCGACACGCGGATGTGCGGGGTGTTGCCGATGGTTTCGAGGATGTTGGCCGCTTTCATGGAATAAGCTCCTTGGGAAGATCAAAGGTTTTCGCGCGACGAAGTTCAGGGAAAATATAGGCCCAGATCAGCGTAACCGCAATTGCGCCGACCCCGCCAAAGACAACCGCGCCAACTGGTCCCAGCAACGCTGCTGCCAGGCCGGATTGTGCCTCACCCAGCTCGTTGGAACCCGATATGGCCAATTGCGAAACAGCGTTGACCCGCCCGCGCATTTCGTCGGGCGTATAGAGTTGGGTCAGCGAGGAGCGGACATAGACTGACAGCATGTCTGCCGCGCCCAGAACGGCAAGCATCGCCAGCGAAAGCCACATGGTTTGAGAGTAGCCAAAGACAATGGTCGCCAAACCAAAAACGATGACTGCACCCAGCATCTTGATGCCGACATTGTTTGCCAGCGGGCGAAACGAAAACCACATTGCCATCATCGTAGCGCCCAATGCGGGCGCGCCGCGCAACCAGCCAAGCCCTTCAGGGCCCACTTTCAATATGTCGCGTGCATAGACGGGCAGCAGGGCTGTGGCGCCCGCCAGCAGCACCGCAAACAGGTCAAGCGTGATCGCGCCCAGCAGAAACCGGTGTCCGCGTACATAGCCAAGGCCATCGATCATCTGGCGCAGCGGGTGGGATCCGCCCTTGATGGAAATCCGGGCGACGGGCCGGATCGCGAGAACGGAGATGGTCGAGATGGCGAGCAACGCCGCGCCTGCCCAGTAGGGAAGCGCAGGATGCGCCGCATAGGCAAAGCCGCCCAGTGCGGGGCCGATGATCCCGCCGGTCTGCCAGGCGATGCTGCTCATCGCAATCGCTTTGGGCAGGGATGCCGCGGGCACCAGATTGGGGGCAATCGAACTGAGCGAGGGCCCGTTGAATGTCCGGACGACGCCATGAAGAGCCGCTATCACGAACAAAGCGGGCAGGGTGAGGGTGTCCTGCGCCGTCATCCAGCCCAGTGCGAGCGCATTGAAAACATCCAGCGCCAGCGCGGCAGCGGACACATAGCGCCGGTCAAACCGGTCTGCCATCCATCCCGCGACGGGCATGAGCAACAGCAGGGGCAGGAATTGCGCAATGCCGACAAGGCCAAGCTGGAACGCGGCAGCCTTTGGATCCATGTGATAATCGGTGCGGGCAATATCATAGACCTGCCAGCCGATCACCACCACCATGCCGACTTGCGCGAGCACCGCCGCAAAGCGCGCGATCCAGAACAGCCGGTAGTCGCGAAAGGCGAGGGGGGATTGCGGCGGCGAAGTCACGCGCGTTCCATTGCCGTTTTGCGCCGCACGCGCAACCATCTGCAGGCTGGGGCAGCGCGAAGAAAATCTTGGAGCAAGCGAAAGCCTTGAGGTGAAGCGCAATTTCCAACATAGTCGCCGCGCAGGGTCGCGTACTATGTTTGGCCAGTTCGCCCCGCACCTTTGTTCCGGTGCGGCAGGGAGGGGCAGCGATATTGTGAGTGACGCACAATCATTGACCGGGACAGGCGACGCAAAGCCACCAACCACCGCCCGTGCGCTGTTCTGGCGGTTGGTGCTGCTTTACAACTATGGTTGCACTGCGGCGATTGTGATCACCTTCGGGCTTGTGGCCATCGGGCTGGAATTTACCGGCTGGCAATGGGCATTGTTCATGATGCACGTGCCCTTTGCGGTCACCATCTACACCACCATTGATGTTCTGATCATCAAACGGCACTTCGCGCCGGTGCGTGACGCGCTGAACGCGCTTGACGACGATGGCCCGCGGGAAGTGCCCGTTCTCGCCGCCGGGCTGGCCCGCGCCATCAATCTGCCTTTCCTGGCGTTCATGCGGGTGACCTTCATCCACGGGCCGATGGCGGCGCTGCTGGTGCTGGTGGCAACTCTGGGCACCGAACCGATTACCCATGCCGGATTTTCTCTCTGGCAGGGGTTGGCTTTTGCCGCGATGGTGCTGTTCTTTGCGTCTCCGACCCACGCAATTTTCGAGTATTTTGCCGTCAGTCGCGCGCTTCTGCCCAGCATCATGCGGCTCAACGAGTCTCTGGGCGGGGCCATTCCAGCGGCCTACCAGAACCAGTTGATCGCGGTGCCACTGCGCAACAAGCTGCTCTACCTGGCCATTTTCGTGACTGCGCTGCCGCTGGTGTTCTTCGCCGTGACCATGATCTTCAAGATCGAGCGGATGATGAATGTGCGCGGTGTGGCAACCGCACTTGCCGATATGGTGCCGCTCTATTCCTGGATCGTCGGCGTTGTGCTGGTGTGCATGGCGGGATCCATCATCATGGCGCTGCTGACCGCAAACGAGGTTTCCCGTTCGGCGAAGCGCCTGATCGGGGCGATGGCGCAGGTGGAAAGCGGCCAGTTGGACGATATTCCCATCGAAGTGGTGACGGCGGACGAATATGCCGACATTTTCCGGGGATTCCAGCACATGGTCGATGCGCTGCGTGAAGAGCAGCATATCCTGGCCATCAGCCACGAACTGTCAGGCGAGCTTCAACTGGACGTGCTGATCGCCCGCATCATGCATGCCGCAACCGAATTGCTCAATGCGGAGCGATCTACCCTGTTCATCAATGATCCCAAGACCGGAGAACTCTATTCGCTCTACGCCGAAGGTGATGAAGTGCGGGAAATCCGTATTCCCGCTGATCGTGGCATTGCCGGGGCGGCCTATCTGGGCGGGGAGCTGGAAAATATTCCTGATGCCTATGCCGATCCGCGCTTCGATCAGTCCGTGGACAAGCGCACCGGCTTTGTGACGCGCAGCATCTTGTGCGTGCCCATTTCCAACAAGGCAGGTGGCCGGATCGGCGTCGCGCAGGTACTCAACAAACGCAATGGCCCCTTTACCGAAAAGGATGAAGCGCGGCTGCGTGCCTTTTCCGCCCAGATCGCGATGAGCCTGGAAAATGCACGGCTGTTTGATGATGTGCTGAGCATCAAGAATTACAATGAAAGCATCCTCCAGAGTACGTCGAATGGCATTGTCACGCTTGATGTCGACAATATGGTCGTCACGGCGAATGACGCGGCCCTGAAGCTGCTGGGTGTTGCGCGGGAACAGCTTGTCGGCAAGCCGGCTCGCGCGGTGTTTGCGGGGGCCAATGCGTGGGTTGGGCTCAGTCTTGAACGCACCCTTCAGACCGGCAAGGTTTCGCTCGCGGTCGATGCCGAAATTGCCGCAGCGGGGGGAGAGCCTGCGACGGTCAACCTCACGACTGCCCCGCTGATCGATGCAGCGGCCAAGACCATCGGTTCCATGCTGGTGCTTGAGGATATCACGCGGGAGAAGCGCGTCCGCTCTACAATGGCGCGCTATATGTCCAAGGAAGTGGCCGATCAGTTGCTGGCATCGGGCGAGGAAGCCCTGGTCGGCAAGGATCAGCTTGTTTCCGTGCTTTTCTCTGATGTGCGTGGCTTCACTTCGCTTGCCGAAGCGGCCAGCGCGCGAGAAACCGTGGCGATGCTCAACGAGTATTTCACCGAGATGGTCGATGTGATTTTCGCCAATGGCGGCATTCTCGATAAATATATTGGCGATGCGATGATGGCGCTGTTCGGCGCGCCTTTCACCAGCCCGGATGATGCGGCGCATGCGGTTTCTGCGGCCAACCAGATGATGGTGGCGCTGGGCCATCTCAATATCCGTCGCGCGGCCAAGGGCGGCAAGCCGCTCGATATCGGCCTGGGCATCAGCACCGGCGATGTCGTGGTGGGCAATATCGGGTCTGACAAGCGGATGGAATATACCGTGATCGGTGACAGCGTGAACCTGGCCTCGCGGCTGGAAGGGGCGAACAAGTTCTACGGCACCAAGATCCTCTTTTCCGAATTCACGATGGCGCATCTGGCCGCGCCGCCACTGGTGCGGGAAATCGATATGGTGCGGGTGAAGGGCAAGGATCAGCCGGTGCGCATCTATGAAACGCTCGTCTGGCGTGAAGGAGAGACGGGGCTGGAGGCGATGCTGGATGCCTATGCAAAGGGCAGGGCGGCGTTTGGTTCGCGCGACTGGCTGGCCGCTGCATCGGCGTTCGAGGCGGCAGCGAAGGCCATGCCTGATGATGTGCCCAGCGCCCTGCACCTTGATCGCGCCCGCCAATTCTCCCTTGCGCCGCCCGTCAGCGACTGGGACGGGGTGTGGACGTTGCCAGGGAAATAGGGACGTGCAACTTCCGAGGTGTTGTTGCCTTTGTCGCATCGCTTGCGTCAAGCAATGCTTGACGCATCGAAGCCTTCGCTATATCTGACTGTATGCAGATTAACAGTATCCGGCATAAGGCGCTTCGCAATTTCGCCGAGTCCGGGAAAGCGAAAGGTTTGCCCGGGAACCTTGTCGACCGTCTGCGCAAGATGTTGATCTATCTCGACGTGATCGAAAAGATTGAGGAATTGAAGGCGCCGCCAAATTACGGAGCGCATGAATTGACCGGTGATCGCGCGGGCATCTGGTCAATGACGGTGACGAAAAACTGGCGGATGACGTTTCGTTTTGGTGCTGATCTTGGCATCGAGGATCTGGATTTGGAGGATTATCACTGATGGCGATCACGCTTCATTCCAGTTTCGCCGTTCATCCCGGCTTGTGGTTGCGCACGGAAATCGTGGAGCCGCACGGTCTGCAAGTCAGCGAGACGGCGGCAAAGCTCGGCGTTACGCGTCAGGCCATGAGTAATTTGCTCAATGGCAAGGCTGCGCTCTCGGCAGAAATGGCAATCCGCTTTGAAAAGGCTTTCGGCGTGCGCGCCGAGACGATGATGCGGATGCAGGCTTTGCATGATCTTGCTGTTGTGCGGGCGCGCGACAAGGATATCCTGGTTGATCGGGTGGCGGCCTGAGGCTCACCCCACCGTCACAAAACTGTCCAGCACCCGCTTCCGCCCTGCTGTCTCAAACTCGATCTCCAGCTTGTTGCCTTCAATTTCCGCGATTTTGCCATAGCCGAACTTGGTGTGGAACACGCGCATCCCGATGGCGACATCATTGCGGCCCTTGTTGCCAAGACTGACGGCACTGCCGCGCGCTTCCACGATGCGGGTGGGGGTGGATGTATAGCCGCCGCTGCTCGCCCGCTGCCATCCCGGGCCACGCCCGGTGCCGCGCAGGACATGGGCGAAGGGATCGGCGCGTTCGCTCCAGTTCGCGCGCCACAGGCTTTCGCCGCCCGACATGCTGGTCTGGCTGTTGATATGTTCCGGCGGCAGTTCGCCGACAAAGCGAGAGGGGATGGAGCTTGTCCATTGCCCGTAAATCTGGCGGTTGGCTGCGTGGAAGATGGTGCAGTGCCGCCGCGCGCGCGTGATCGCGACATAAGCCAGGCGGCGCTCTTCCTCCAGTGCGGACATCCCGCCTTCATCCAGCGCACGCTGTGAAGGGAACACGCCTTCCTCCCAGCCGACCAGAAAGACCCGCTCAAACTCCAGCCCCTTGGCGCCGTGGATCGTCATGATCGTGACTTTTTCGCCGTCTGCTGCCGCTTCATTGTCCATGACAAGGCTGACATGCTCCAGAAACGCGCCGAGCGTTTCATATTCTTCCATCGCGCGCGTCAGTTCGGTCAGGTTCTCGAGGCGACCTGCCGCTTCAACCGACTTTTCGGCCTGAAGCGCGCCGGTATAGCCGCTTTCATCCAGGATCGCCCGGGCCAGATCGGCGTGGGGCAGGGTGGTGGCGCGATCCCGCCAACTGGCCAGATCGGCAACAAAGCTTGCCAGCGCGCGGCGGGCTTGCGGGGTTATCTCGTCGGTTTCCAGTATCTGCGCGGCGGCATAAGAGAGCGAAACGCCCTGAGCCCGCGCCAGCATCTGCACCTTGGCAATCGCCTTGTCGCCCAGCCCGCGCTTGGGGGTGTTGATGATCCGCTCGAACGCCAGATCATCCGCAGGCTGGTTGACGAGACGGAGATAGGCGAGCGCATCCCGGATTTCAGCGCGCTCGTAAAAGCGGAAGACGCCGACAATCTTGTAAGGCATGCCGATGGAAATGAAGCGGTCTTCAAACGCCCGCGTCTGGAACTGGGCGCGGACAAGGATGGCACAATCATCCAGCGATCCCCTGTCGCGCTGATGCACTTCGATCATTTCGCCAACGCGGCGGGCTTCCTCCGGCCCGTCCCACACGCCGATCACTTCCACCTTGTCGCCTTCGGCGATCTCGGTCCACAATTCCTTGCCCAGCCGTCCGCCATTATGCGCTATCACGCCCGATGCCGCCGCCAATATATGCGGGGTGGAGCGGTAATTCTGTTCCAGCTTGACGATTTTCGCGCCGGGAAAATCCTTCTCAAACCGCAGGATATTCGCCACCTCCGCGCCCCGCCAGGAATAGACGGACTGATCATCATCCCCTACCACGCAGATATTCTTGTTGGCTTGCGCCAGCAGCCTCAGCCAGAGATACTGGACGGCGTTGGTATCCTGATATTCGTCCACAAGGATATATTTGAAGCGCGCCTGATAGGCTTCCAGAACATCCCGGTGGGTGCGCAGGATTGTCAGCATGTGTAGCAGAAGATCGCCAAAATCGCAGGCGTTGAGCGCTTTCAGTCGCGCCTGATAGGTGGCGTAAAGTTCCCCGCCGCGGCCATTGCCGAAGCGTTCGCTTTCGCTGGCATCTATGTCCTTCGGGGTCAGGCCCTTGTTCTTCCACTGGTCAATCAGGCCACCCAGCGCCTTGGCCGTGAAGCGCTTTTCATCCATGCCTGCCGCGACGATCAACTGTTTCAGCAGCCGCAGCTGGTCATCTGTGTCAAGGATCGTGAAATTGGAATGCAGCCCTGCCAGGTCGGCGTGGCGGCGCAACATCTTTGCGCCGATGGCGTGAAAGGTGCCCAGCCACGGCATGCCTTCCACCGCATCGCCAATGATCCGGCCCACCCGCTCCTTCATTTCCCGCGCGGCCTTGTTGGTGAATGTGACGGCGAGGATTTCGGAAGGCCATGCCCGCCGCGTGGCGATGATATGTGCCAGTCGCGCAGTCAGCGCTGCCGTCTTGCCGGTGCCAGCCCCTGCGAGCATCAGCACGGGGCCATCCACTGTCAATACGGCTTCCCGCTGCGGCGCGTTCAAGCCCTTGAGATAAAGCGGATCATTGGTGTCGAGGGGGTGAGTCACGGGCGAACGGTTAGGGAACAATATTACGGGGGGCAAGCACCCTGAGCACCCTTCCGTCAATTGCCGCCAGCCCGAGCGCGATCAGCGCTATGCCGGCCATCTGCCGCGCGGTCATCACTTCGCCCAGAAATGCAGCCCCCAGCACAATCGCGACGATCGGCATCAGGAAGGTGACGAGCAGCGAGTTGCTGGCGCCGACGTTTTCCAGCAGGCGGAAATAGAGGACATAGGCAAGGCTGGTGGAAAGCAGCGCCAGCGCCACCGTGGCAAGAAGGGCCTCAGCGCCCGGCATCGGTTGATTCCACGGCGTGTCGCTCAGCACCGCGACGGGGATCATGATCAGCGCTGCTGTCACCACTTGTCCGGTCGCGATCACCAGCGGCGGCATCCCGCTGGCACCGAAGCGGCGGGCATAGACACTTGCCAGGGCATAGCTCAGTGTCGCCGCAATGCAGGCGAGTTGGGCAGGCAGGCTGCCGGAAAGACCACCGGCCAGGTCGCTGCCGATCATCGTACCCACCCCGGCAAACCCCAGCAACACGCCGGCAATCCGCGCAGGGCTGGCTTTTTCATCATGTGTCAGGAAATGGGCGGCAAGCACGCCCCAGAGAGGCGTGGTCGCATTGAGAACAGACGCAAGCCCGCTGGAAATCCGTGTCTGCCCCCAGGTAAACAGAATGAAAGGCAGCACGACATTCAGCGTGCCCAATATGGCGAGCTGGCCCCAGCTTGCGGCATCACGCGGCAGGCGCTGCCCGGAAAGCCGGACAAACAGCAGCAGCGGCAGGCTTGCCACCACCATGCGGATCAGCACCAGCGTGTTGGGCGGCAGATCGCGCAGGCCGACGGAAATGAACAGAAAGGCACCACCCCACAAGAGGGACAGCGCGGCAATCAGGCCCCAGTCACGGGCGGATATGGCAGCGGAAGAACGGCTCACCGATCAACGGTTAGGGAAGGCCTCAGCCCGTGACAAGCCAGCCGTCAACGCATTCGACCTTGCGGCGTGGCGGCGCGGTTTTGATGCTCATTTCTTCAAGCATCCGGCGCGCGCGATCCCGCCAGTAGTTGCGGCCATAACCGGGATAGGCATTCAGTCCTTCCCAGTTGACACCCGACATGCTGGCCAGGTGAGCGGCCAGCCCATCGAGTACAGTCACGGTTTCAAAGTTCGGGTTCATGATGCCCGTTTGCCATGATTCGCAGCGTCAGTCTGTGTTAACCATCACTGTCTGGAATGCGGCGCAGCAGGGTCAATCGCGCCTTGCCGCTGTCTCGCACCGTTTCGGCGACAAACCCTTTTACTTCAACATCTTCCCCCCGCGCGGTTTCGATGCTGATCCAGGTGCCTGACGCCACCCAGCCAAGCCGGGACAGCTTGTCGAGCGCCACACTGCCTGCGCCTGTATTATAGGGTGGATCGATCAGGATCAGGTCGCAGGGTTCAGGCGCGCGACCAAGCGCCAGCACCGATTGCGCGCGGATATCGGGCCGCACGCCGAGCTTGGCGGCATTTGCCTTGAGCGCGTCAAGCGCCGCGCGATCCTGTTCGACAAAGATGCACGCGGCAGCGCCGCGTGACAGGGCTTCAAAACCCAGCGCGCCGGTTCCCGCAAACAGGTCGGCGACCCGAAGTCCCTCAAAGCTGCCCAGACGGCTGGCGAGCATCGAGAACAGGGTTTCGCGCGTCCGGTCTGCCGTGGGGCGGGTCGCGTCGCCTTTGGGGGCGGCAAGCGGACGTCCGCGCCACTGGCCGGCGATGATTCTCATTTTGCAGGTTTCAGCGATTTGCGGAACGTCGCCACATCGTTTCCGCGCACTTCGTGCACCGCACCAACCGCCATTTCGTCGAGCACGAACGGCCCGTAGCGGGTGCGGATCAGGCGGCTGACTTTCAGGCCAAGATGTTCAAGCACCCGCCGCACTTCGCGATTCTTGCCTTCGGTCAGTGTCATTTCGATCCAGACATTCGCGCCTGTCCGGCGCTCCAGATTGGCGTTGATCGATCCGTAGCGGATGCCTTCAATTTCCACGCCCATCATCAGATCTTCAAGCGCGGCCTGGGTAACATTGCCATAAGCCCGCGCGCGATAGCTGCGTTCGACGCCGCTGGAAGGCAGTTCCATCGCGCGCTTCAGCTCGCCATCTGTGGTGAGCAGCAGCAGGCCCTCGGTGTTGAGATCAAGCCGCCCGATGGGCATCAGCCGGGGCAGACCTTTGGGCAGAACATCATAGATCGTCCGGCGGCCCTTGGGATCACGCTCCGTGGTCAGCACCCCGGTAGGCTTGTGAAACATGAAGATGCGGGCGGGTTCAGGCGCCTTCACCGGATTGCCATCAACGGTAACGCCCTTCAGGGACGCAAGGATCGTGGCGGGCGTATCAATCACCACGCCATCAATCGCCACGCGGCCTTCGGCAATCATCCGCTCAATCTCTCGGCGCGAAGCAATCCCTGCGCGCGCCAGCAGCTTGGCAATGCGTTGTCCGTCGCTGGGTTTGGGCTTGCGGCCCTCAGGTTCGCGGGCAGGCGCATTGGCAGATGCCTTTGCGGGGGCTTTGGTGTAACTTCCGGGGCGTTTCATGCGAAATGCCGTTAGACGCAATTCAGGGATATTGCCATGCGCCTTGCCGCCGGACTTTTGTCGCTAAGCTTATTGCTAGCCATTGCCGCGATAGCGGCACCCGCGCCGCCGCCCGTAACGCCCGTGGCGGTCGAACTGTTCACCAGCCAGGGCTGCTCATCCTGCCCGCCTGCAGACGCGTTGCTGGAGGCATTGTCGAAGCAGCCCAATGTCATCGCGATCACGCGCCCGGTCACCTATTGGGATCGCCTCGGCTGGAAGGATACGCTGGCATCCGAAGCCAATACCCGGCTTCAGACGGCTTATGCGAAGAAAGGTCTGGAAGGGGCGGGCGTCTATACCCCCCAGGCGGTGGTGCAGGGCGAAAACGGCGCGGTGGGATCGGACAGGGCGGAACTGGCCAGGCTGATTGCGGCCGAAAAGAAGCGCTCCGGACCCGGCATTCTCGCCACGCGGACAGCCGATGGCGGGCGGCGCGTGTCCATCGGTAACGGCGTCGGCGCGGGCAGTATTTCAGTGCTTGCCCTGAAGAGTGAAGCCATCGTCAGAATTGGCAGCGGAGAGAATGGCGGCCGCACCGTTCGCTATGTGAATGTGCTGGTCGCAGAAACGCCGGTCGGCAGTTGGAACGGCAAGGCCGGAGCGTTTATGATCCCTGGCAGCGCCTTCCACACCGCGGGTGCGGATCGACATGCCCTTGTCATCCGTGCAGGGCCCGCCGGGCGCATCTTGGCAGCACGCTTTATCTAGCGGGTTTGTCGAGTTTCAATACGCCGCACAATATCCGCTTGCCGCTGTTACCGCTCGGGTCTGATTTCATGTCATCTGCCGCTTCGTGCAGCACGATGGCCGCGCCGTCTGCATCAAGGAGCGGTGCTTTCCCGGTAACAAGACTGCCGCTGCCAAGGGTGAGATGCACCCGCGCCACGCCATTCGTGCCCACGCGCACATTGGGGGCATCCCCCGCATGGTGGCCCATCGGATTTTCAAGCCCGTGCTGCTTCCTGTCGGGGTTCCAATGGCCCCCGGCATTGGCGAAATCGGGGGGCGTGCACATTCCTGTTGTATGAACATGGAATCCGTGATCGCCTGGAACCTGCTTCAGCACATGCATCACAAGATGCAACTGTCCGCCATATTCCTCAATCGAGGCGCGGCCCATTTTATGGCCCCTGGCATCAAACAGGGCAGCGCTGGCAGTCGGGTGTGGTGGACGCGCCGATGCCGGGCCTGCAAGCAGGCCGAGCGAGGCAAATAGGCAGATGCTGTGTCTTGTCATGCGAGTCTCGCCTCAATCGTCTGGTGGAACTGGAATATGCCTGTTTCCAACGTTCCCAAAGTCAATTCTGTAACCGCACCCGAAGCCAGCCCTTGCTGTCCCAGCGCCGCCGCGCGAAAATCCTCGGATCCGAACACGCCGCCATCCAGCAGCGCCCAGCTTCGTTCCCAATGGTCCAGCGCCTTTTCATCAGCAGGCGCTTCGGGGATCAGCATGAAATCCTCCACCAGCACCCGGCCTTCGGATTGCGGCATCAATACCATGATGTTCACATAGTCCGGGCTGACGACCATCACCGTGCTGGGAAACAGGTGATAGGTATAGGTCACAAAGCCGCGCAGCTTCACCCAGTCATTCAGTTCCTCTTCCGAAAGGTCTGCCGCGCGGCCCACGGCGGCGCGGCGGTGCGGACCGATTGTATCGCCTGCTGTCACGCCGTCCTTGAAGAATTTGCCGATGGTGTTCGCGTGGAGGCGCAGCACGTGATAGCTTTCCAGAAAGGCATCCATCACCAGTTTCCAGTTGGATGCCACATCATGTGTGCGCCGCTTGAACAGGTGCAGCCCGCCCAGGCCGAACGCATCGAAATCGGGGCCAAGGGTTTTGGCGTCACTGAAATCGGCACTCTTGTCGAAAGAAAACCAGATCAACCCGCCCGCTTCGCAGGAGGGCAGTTCGACCAGCCCGTGGCCAGTTTTGTCGAGCCCGGGAAAGGTTTCGGGGCGCGGTACCCCGGTCAGCCGGCCGTCGGTCATATAGGTCCAGGCATGATAGGGGCAGACCAGCCGTGCCGCGCACTGGACATCCGTGCCTTCCACCAATCGCGTGCCGCGGTGACGGCAGACATTGCGGAACACATGCGCCTTGCCGTCGCCATCGCGGGTGATGAGCAACGGCGTGCCGAAGCCATCATGCGGCACTGCCATGTTGCGCGTGGGCAGTAAGGCAGACGGCGCAATGACCGACGCCATGCGGCTGAATACCCGTTCCTGCTCCAGCGCGTGCCGGGCAGGATCGGTATAGACGGACGCGGGCACATGGGTGATCCAAGAACTGCGGGAATCCTCCCCCGCCGCCACGCGCCGGGCCAGCGCAAGCTGACCGTCTGTGGGCTTGGGAAATGCAGCAGGCGCGTTCATGGCGGCATCCTCGTTATAGTTTGGCCTTGTCCGATTTTGCCGCTAGGTTCGCGCGAAAATCAGCGGGGAGCAAGAGCGTTGAGTGAAGCAGGCCAGACCGTAGCGGAAAACCGATCCCTTTGGGATTCCGTAAAACCCTATCTGGAAAAGGAATCGCTGGCGTCCTTCTTTCTCGGCATGTCGTCCGGATTTCCCTATGCGATGATCGGTGCCACGTTGACGACCCGGCTGGCGCAGGACGGGATCGAGAAAAAGACCGTCACAGCCTTCACACTCGCTTTCCTTGTTTACAATCTCAAGCCGCTTTGGGCGTGGCTGGTCGATGGCGTCCGCTTGCCGCTGATTGGCGGGATGGGACAGCGCGTCTCATGGATGCTGCTCGCCGGTGTGCTGGTGATGGCAGCCGTCGCCAATCTGGCGATTGTTGATCCGTCGGCCGATATTGGACGCACGGTGACGGCGGCAATCCTTGTCGGGCTGGCCGGCGCAACCTTTGATATCGTGATTGACGCCTACCGGATCGAGACGCTCAAACCCTATCAGCTCGGCGTGGGTTCGGGGATGTCGCAATATGGCTGGCGGATTGGCTCGGCAGGGGCAGGCGCGCTGGCGCTGGTCATTTCGGGGCGGATGGGATGGTCATCGGGCTATCTCGCCTGCGCGGTCTTTGCCATTCCGGCGATGCTGACAGCGCTGATCCTGGGTGAACCCCCGCGCCACCGGGAAGCCACGCAGCGCAAGGGCCTTGCCGAAATGTGGCGCTCCATCGAAGGGCCGTTCACCGAATTTTTCCAGCGTGCGGGCGCGGGGTTGGTGCTGGTCTTCATCCTGATCCACAAAATTGGCGATACGTTGGCGAACCTCACGTTCCGCCTGCTGTTCGATGATCTGAAATACACGAATGACGAGATCGCGATCTACGATGTGGGGCTTGGTTTCTGGGCCTATCTGATCGGGATATTCGTCGGCGGCATCCTTTATGCAAAGATGGGATTGAAACGATCCGTCATGCTCGCGTTGATCCTGATGGCAGTGTCCAACCTCAGCTTTGCGGCGTTGGCGGCTGCGGGCCACAATAACTGGATGATGGCCGCCGCCATCGGTTTTGAAAATATCGCGAGCGGGTTTGGCGGGGTGGTCGTTGTCGCCTATTTCTCCGCCCTGTGCGACTTGCGTTTTACAGCCGCCCAATATGCCCTGATTTCCGCGGGCGCGAGTGTGGTGGGGCGTTTCGTGACCGGTACCACGGCGGGCAGCATGATCGAGCGGTTCGGCTATGCCAATTTCTACCTGCTTACCACTGTGCTCGCCGTGCCGGGCATATTGCTGTTCTGGTACATGATCCGCACCGGGCTGGTTGACGAAGCGATGGGAAATGCGGGGAAGGACAGTTAAGCCAACGGCCTTCCCAGATCGGCAAAGGCGGCTTCCAGTGCCTGTGCGGTGGTCAACGCACCGAGAATATTGTCCGTCCCCAGAATGTTGGTCAGCATTTCGCGCGCGGCCTGCGGGTCTGTGTTGGCGTTGACCACAACTCCAATCAGCAAGGCTTCATCCTGTGTCATCCGCCCGCAGCAGCAGCCGGTGATCGTGATCCGGGTTTGTGACGCCCGCGCCAGTTCCAGCATCAGCGCGCGCAGCAGGATGAGCGGTCGGCGATAGCTTTGGCCGAACGTGCCCAGCATTGCATTCGCCGCATGGGCGTCGTTGATTCCGTACCCGCCCATTCGCCGCATCGCGTACAACAGCAGGCGCGGCGCGCGATCAGCCGGAGCGGCAAATGGCAGCATCGTGCCGAGAAGGGCGGGGTCGGTGGCGGGCATGGCGATCCTTCCTGGTGGGAAGGGCTTTGTGGCAAATACGCTATTGCGAGTCAATCGCAATAATGCAGTGGTCAACTGCATATTGGCCTAACCTTTGACGGGAGAGACGTGCCGCACGCCTAACCCTGGATGACTTGCTCATGGCCATGACCCAGTGGAAAGGCGGGTCGCCGGAATGGCGGGTTTCCGGCAACCCGCCATCGGCGCGCGGCAGCAGACAGCCGGCGCGGTGCTGCCGCTCGCTGCCGCAACCGGTCCGGTTCCGGCCACAGCAGCGCCTGCCTGTGCGGGAGCCTTTCCTCCCGCTTGATATTCACTTGTCAAAGAACCCGCTACACGACTCGGGCAGGAATTTTCTAATCGGGCAAATCCTATTGTGCAAGGAAAATCGACAGCCGGTTTCACGGCGGCTGAAGCGGGCCTCCCGCCATTCCAAATCAAGTTTGGAATGGCGGTGGAGACGGCGGAAATGGGTTCCAACCTGAAATCTTACGCTCTTAATCCGGGCTTTGTCCGTTGGCCTCCAGCACCACGCCGGCCAGATAGAGCGACCCTATGACAAGCGTTACCGGCGCTTCTCCCTGCGCCAGCGCACCTTCGACGCTTGTCGCCATATCGCTCTCGATCCCCAGTTCGCGCCCGATCGCAGCAATGGCTTCGGGCGGATGGAAGGGATGGCCGGGCACAGGCACTGCCGTCAGCCGCGTCGCCACCCCCCGGAAATGGGCGAGAAGTCCGCGTGCGTCCTTGTTGGCGAGGATGCCGGTGATCAGGTGGAGCGGCTTGCCCACAGCCTTGAAATGCGCGGCGACCGACGAGCCCGCCGCTTCATTGTGCGCCCCATCCAGCCACACTTCGCGGTGCCCCGTGAGCGGCCCGGGGGCGAGGCGCTGCAGGCGGGCGGGCCAATGTGCCCATCCCATCGCGGCTTTCAGCGCCACATCCGGCACGTCAACTTCTCTCTGATGGCGGAGCATCGCCACGGCAAGTGCGGCATTGCCCGCCTGATGCGCGCCGGGCAGGGCGGGCAAAGGCAGGCTGAGCTTGCCCGCTTCATCGCGGTAATGGAGCTTCGCCTGATAGATCGCGGCGTTCCAGTCACTGCCTTTGGGGTGCCAGGGCGTGCGGTGCTGCCCGCAGGCTTCGGCTATCCGCGCGGCCATCGGTTCGGGATAGTCCATCGTCACCAACGGTACACCGGGCTTCGCGATCCCGGCTTTCTCCCAGGCGATCCGCTCCAGTGGCGGCCAGTCCGGGCCATTGTCGGGATCCAGCAGAAAGCCTTCATGATCCACGCCCAGTTGCGCGATGCCGCAAACGGCGGGGCGTTCGATGATGTTGGTCGCATCCAGCCGCCCGCCAAGGCCTACCTCGATCACGGCAGCGTCGGCAGGCGTTCTGGCGAAAGCCAGGAACGCTGCAGCGGTGGTCGCTTCGAAGAAGCTTGGGTGAATGTCCTCCGAACCGTCCAGCACTTCGGCGAGCAACGGAGCGAGCGACGCATCGTCGATCAGCGTGCCTGCGACCCGGATGCGCTCATTGAAGCGCACCAGATGGGGGCTGGCATAGACATGCACGGTCTTGCCAGCAGCCTCCAGCCCGGCGCGCAGAAAGGCGCAGGTGGAGCCTTTGCCGTTGGTGCCCGCGACATGGAATACGGGCGGCAGATCGCGGTGCGGATTGCCCAGCCGCGCCATCAGCGCGCTGATCCGTTCCAGTCCCAGCACATCGCGACCGGGGGAAAGCATCGTCAGCCGATCAAGCTGCGCCTGCACGGCGGGATCAGTGGAATGGGCGTGGTCGGGCATTGCGTGTGGACTACGCTGTCACCGTCTCCGGCATCAGATAGCCGACCAGCCGTCCAAGCGTTTCGCGCAGATCCTTGCGGGCCACGACCATATCCAGCATCCCGTGATCAAGCAGATATTCCGCGCGCTGGAACCCTTCGGGCAGCTTTTCACGGATCGTATCCTGAATGACGCGCTGGCCCGCAAAGCCGATCAGGGCATTGGGTTCGGCGATCTGCACATCGCCCAGCATGGCATAGCTGGCAGTGACGCCGCCAGTCGTTGGATCAGTCATCACCACGATATAAGGCAGACCGGCGTCGCGCAGTTCGGCAATGGCAACTGTGGTCTTTGGCATTTGCATCAAGGACAAAATTCCTTCCTGCATCCGCGCGCCGCCAGCCGCCGTGAAGATGATGTAAGGCGCATTGTCGGCCACTGCCGCGCGCACGCCCGCGACAAATGCCTCGCCCACGCCCACGCCCATCGATCCGCCCATGAAGGCGAAGTCTTGAACGCCCACCACGACCGCATGGCCTTCAATCTTGCCACGGGCATTGATCAGGGCATCATATTCATCCGTCGCGGCGCGGGCGGCCTTGATCCGATCGGTATATTTCTTGGAATCGCGGAACTTCAGCGGATCTTCCGGCACCTTGGGCGTGGGCAACACCTTGCAGGTGTTGAGATCAAACAACTGGTCAAACCGCTCCGTCGGCCCGATCCGGCCATGATGGCTGCACACGGGGCACACGCTCAGATTCTCGACATATTCCTTGACGAACACCATCTGCGCACAGCCGGGGCATTTGTGCCACAGCGTGTCAGCCGTTTCCTTCTTGGCAATGAAGGGAATGGAGTTGCGGACTTTGGTCAGCCAGTTCATCGGCGGGCCTCCTTGATGGCTTTGCTGAGCGACGCGACATAGTCCCTTACCGGCCCGGCAGCGTTTGCACCATGCTGCCCCACCAGTTCGACAATCGCCGAACCGACGACAACACCGTCCGCCACTCTGGCAATCGCCGAAGCCTGTTCGGGCGTGCGGACGCCAAAGCCGACAGCAACGGGAATGGTGGTGGCCGCTTTCAGACGCGCAACGGCGGCCTCAATGCTGCCCGTCGCGGCCTGTTGCAGGCCGGTAATCCCGGCGACCGAGACATAATAGAGGAACCCGCTCGCGCCATCCAGCACGGTCGGCAGCCGCGCGGCGTCTGTTGTGGGGGTGGCAAGCCGGATCAGGTCAACACCTGCGGTGCGCAGGGCGGGGCCGAGTTCGGCATCTTCCTCCGGCGGCAGATCCACGCAGATCACACCGTCCACGCCTGCCTTCTTGCATTCCGCCGCAAACCAGTCACCGCCCCGGATCGTCATCGGATTGGCATAGCCCATCAGGACGAGCGGCGTTTCGGAGTG
>JANOAJ010000062.1:0-13920 GCA_031411035.1 Sphingomonadales bacterium | reverse complement strand
GGCCGGACAGGCCGACGCCAGCCATCAGCCGGTCCATCAGGAACGCGGCGCGCACCATATAGCCGGTCATTTCCAGCACGAGGATGAAGGCAAAGAGAATCAGGATCTGCGGCAGGAACACCACCACCGCGCCCACGCCCGAAATCACCCCGTCGGTCAGGAAGGAACGGAAAATGCCCGGGGCAAGCTGTGCCGCGACGAGATCGTGGAGGGCCGAAAACCCGCCATCAATCGCATCGGCAAACGGGGTTGCCCAGGCGAACACGGCCTGAAACATCACGAACAGCAAAACGGCAAGGATGATCGGCCCGGCAAGCGGATGGAGCACCACCCGGTCAATCTGGCGGGTCGTCTTGCGCGCCGGGGCTTCGGCAATGATGGCCTTTCCGGCGATGCCGCGCGCAATGTGCTGCCGCTCGCTGAAATCTTCCGAAATCGCGGTCGCCGGGCCGGGCTTGTGCGTCAGCAATTCGGCCAGTGCCGCGTTGAGTTCCCCTATCCCCCGCTTGCGCACGGCAACCGTGGGAATCACCGGCACGCCCAGTTCGCGCGACAGGTTTTCGGCGCTGATCGTCAATCCGTCGCGTTCCGCCATGTCGATCATGTTGAGCGCCAGAATGACCGGCAGGCCGGTGGCGATCAGTTCGATGGCGAAGCGCAGATGGTTTTCCAGATTGCCCGCATCGACCACAATCACCAGCGCATCCGGCCGCCGTTCCCCTTCCTGCACCCCCATCACCACGTCGCGCGTCACTTGCTCGTCGGGGCTGGCGGGATCAAGGCTGTAGGTGCCGGGCAGATCGACCAGTTCGACCGGGCGGCCATCGGGCAAGGCCAGCCGTCCGGCATGGCGTTCCACCGTGACACCAGGATAATTGCCGGTTTTCTGCCGCGCGCCCGTCAGCGCATTGAACAGCGCCGATTTGCCGGCATTGGGATTGCCAACCAGCGCGACCAGCGGGGCAGGATGCGTCATGCCAGCGCGACTGCCGCCGCTTGTGATCGCCGCAGCGCCACAGTCATCCGCCCGACCCGCACGGCAATCGGGTCTTTGGCGATGATCCCGCCATAATGCAGCGCTTCCACCATCACGCCCGTATCAAATCCCAAAGCCCGCAACCGCCGCGCGCCAGCCTCACCCAGCACCGCCCAGTCAATGCTGGCGATCACCGCAGGCTGGTTCAGGGGAAGATCGGCAAGCTGCAAGGCCATCACTCTCGGTTTTGAGTCGTTAATTGCGAAGCGTTATCAATAACAGGGGGTGTTGGCTAGGGGGAATGCGGTTCTTCGGCAACCGGATGTTTTCCGTTGATCTTTGCGACGATCCGATTCCTAATGAACAGGTGACCCACACACCAACCGACTCTTGGTGGGGCATATCGAAAGTAAAAGTGAAGCAGTAAAAAGGTCAAACCCGCCAAGCTCTACCAATCGCTCCTCGACTCGCCTAACCGCTTCATTGCCTTTCGGGACTTTGAGAAACTGCTCCGTGCCTTTGGCTTTGAACATGAACGAACCGTTGGCAGTCATCGCCAATATGTTCATCTGCAGGTGCCGCGTCCGTTTCCGGTGCAGCCCGAAGGGAAGGATGCCAAACGCTATCAGGTGCGCGAACTGCTTGAACTGGTGGAGGTCTATGGGTTACACATTGGCGAATGAACGAGCCGCATTTTCATATCAACCTGTTCTGGTCGGCTGAGGATAGCTGCTGGATTGCCGATGTGCCGGATTTGCGGCCCTGTTCCGCGCATGGGGCCACGCGCAAGGATGCGCTGGCCAATGTGCATGACGCGATTGACGGCTGGCTGCAAACCGCCCGTGCGCGGAATGTGGAAATTCCCGAACCGCGTTATCGTCCCGCGATTTATGCGGCGGCCTGACACTTACCCCGGATAGCGCAACCGCCCCAGAAACCGCGCGGGCGAAAAGCCGATTGCCGGGCCCGCTGTCCATTTCGCCTTGGCTTTTTCAAAGCGCATGATGCCTTCGATCCGGCGGGCGAGGAAGGCGCGGGTGTCGGCGTGGTCATCGCTCTCGTCGGCCATGAAGACGGCCAGGGTTGCGCCGTAAACCGAACCGAGGATCGCGCGTTTGGTGTAGTGATTATAATCCGTCGCCGTATCGCCGGCCGCGCGCCACATCGCGTCGGCCGATCGCCAGCCGAGCCGGGCGGCACGCGCCACATTTTGCGGCATGGCCAGAATGGCGAGCGCGCGGCGCAGCGCTTCCTTGTCCGGCGTGACGAGCGCCAGCCGCGCTTCGACCAGCGCGGTGATCCGTTCGCGGATTTTCATGGCCGCGAGCGTTTCGGGTGTCAGCATTTCCCGCATTGCGGCATCGATGGCCGCAAACCAGGCGTCGATCATCGCCAGCCTGTCTGGAAAGACGAGGCGCGCGATTTCGGGCTTCACGCCCAGCACCATCGCAGCACTTTCCACCGCGCGCTCTCCCCAGCCGTCAAATCCGGCGTGGCGGGGCACTTCGCGGGCCAGCAAGGGGCGGAGTTCATCCAGCGTCAGGTCATTGGGGTCATCTGTCATGATCCGGCTCCTTTGCGCCAAAACCGGTGACAAGCCAAGCCGGCACTGCTAACCACTTCCTGTTTCAGGCGGTTCGAGGCCGTCCAATGGGGAGCAAGACATATGGCAAAGTTTTTCGGAAATCTCTGGGCCGTGGTGGGCGTCGGTGCGGTTCTCGCGCTGGGCCTGCTATTTGGTCATATGGGCGGTATTGGCAATGCCAAGGGCTGGATGACCTTCCTGCACGTGCTGGTGGGCATCATGTGGATCGGCCATCTCTATTATTTCAACTTCACCCAGATCCCGACGATGCCGAAAATCCCGGCAGAGCTGAAACCGGCAGTGTCCAAATTCATTGCGCCCGAAGCGCTGTTCTGGTTCCGCTGGGGGGCGGCCGCCACAGTGGTGACCGGGCTTCTCGTTGCCTGGCTAAGCCATTATCTGGTTGAAGCCCTCACCTTGCAGGAAGGCGTTCGTGCGATTGGCATCGGCATGTGGCTGGCGCTGATCATGGCGTTCAACGTGTGGTTCATCATCTGGCCGAACCAGAAAAAGGCGCTGGGCATTGTGGAGGCAGATGCCGACACCAAGGCCAAGGCCGCGACAATGGCGATGATGTTCAGCCGCACCAACACGCTGCTGTCCATCCCGATGCTGCTGTGCATGGTGATGCAGAATCTGGGCGGCGGTTTCTGAGTATGCCGGGGGCTGTCCCTTCAGGGACTGTCCCCGTTTCCCGGTTTGGGGACAGTCCCTGAAGGGGCCGTCCCCGGCTGGCTGACGATCACCAGTGCCAGCCCGATCAGCCCTGCGCCGATCCAGTCGGCCAGGCCGAGCCGCTCGCCATAGACGATCCAGCCGATTGTGGCGGAAACCATCGGTTGCAGCAGTAACGCCAACCCGAAGAGCAAGGGCGGGATGCGGCCCACGGCATAGATCATCAGCCCCTGCCCGATAATCTGGCTGAACAGCGCAAGCGCGATCAGCGGCGTCCAGTTCGTGGGCAGTATCCGTTCCCCCAGAAACAGCGCGAAGAGCAGCAGCGGCAGCACGCTCATCAGTGTCGCCCAGGCGAGCACCGGCCAGGGAGACATGGTGCCGCGCGCCCGGCCCATGATCACCAGATAGCCGGTGTAGAACGCGCCCGCGAGCAGGCAGAGCAGATCGCCGATGAAGTTTTTCGGGGACAGTTCAAAGGATTGCCCCATCAGCAGCACCGCGCCCGCTGCGGCGAGCGACAGCGCAACCCCCTGCCACCGGGTTGGCCATTGCCGTGCGACGAGGAAGGCATAGGCCGGCAGCAGGAAACTGGTCGAATTGCCCAGCAGGTTGGAATTGGCGAGCTTGGTCTGCAAAATGCCCAGATGCCAGGAGGCTAGGTCTGCGGCGAACAAGGTGCCCGCAGCGAAGAACACGCCGAGCATCACAGGCGGCAGTTTCCGGGCGGGCTGGCCGCTCAACCGGGCAATCAGGAACAGGAAGGGCGTGGCAATCGCAATCCGCCAGAATGCCGAGGCCACCGGCCCGGTATCGGCCATCCGCACGAACCACGGCCCGAACGCCAGACACAGATTGCCGACCAGCAGCGCCGTCAGGCCGAAGCGTAGCGGGGCTTGCGCACCCCCAAGCGATTCTTGCTGTTGCCCCGCGCTCATCAACCCCATATCCGGGGCAACGAGGCAAGTTGCAATCAGGAACCTATCATGGCCGGACTTTTTGATCCCATAACCCTTGGCGACATTGTCGCCCCCAACCGCATTCTCATGGCACCGCTGACGCGCGGACGCGCCGGGCCGGGCCACGTGCCCACGGATCTGGCGCGGCTCTATTATGAGCAGCGGGCCAGTGCGGGGCTGATCATTTCCGAAGCGACCGGCATTTCCAAGGAAGGGCTGGGCTGGCCCGCTGCCCCCGGGCTGTGGACGCAGGCGCAGACCGAAGGCTGGAAACCGGTGACCGAAGCCGTGCACGAAGCAGGCGGGCGGATCATCGCCCAGCTCTGGCATATGGGGCGGCTGGTGCATTCCAGCTTCAATGACGGCAAACAGCCGGTCTCCGCTTCGGCCACCACAGGCCCCGGCCATGCCCATACCAATACGGGCCGCCAGCCGCTGGAGGAAGCCCGCGCGCTGACGCTCGACGAGATTCCCCGGGTGATTGCCGATTATGTCGCGGCTGCGGAAAACGCCAAAAAGGCAGGCTTTGATGGCGTACAGATCCATTCTGCCAATGGCTATCTGCTCGATCAGTTCCTGCGGGATAACAGCAATTTCCGCGATGATGATTATGGCGGATCGATCGAAAACCGTATCCGCCTGACGACCGAAGTCACGGCCGCTGTGATCGGCGTGTGGGGCAAGGGCCGGGTGTCCGTGCGGCTTTCCCCCAATGGCGATTCGCAGGGTGCGGATGATTCGAACCCGCAAGCCCTGTTCACCGCAGCGGCAGCGGCGCTCGACGGGCTGGGCATCGGTTTCCTCGAACTGCGCGAACCCGATGCCAATGGCACGTTTGGCAATACCGATGTGCCGCGCCAGTCGCCCGCGATCCGCAAGGCGTTCAAAGGGCCGCTGGTGCTCAATTCCGATCTGACGGCGCAGAGCGGCGCGGCGCTGATCGCGGCGGGCACGGCAGATGCCATCAGCTATGGCCGCCCCTTTATTTCCACGCCCGATCTGGTCGCGCGCTTCCGCGATGGCGAAGGCTGGGCCGAATGGAACACCAAAACCTGGTATTCGCCGGGCGCTGAGGGGTATACCGATTATCCGGCCCGCGTGCGCGAGGACGCGTAAGAGCAAAGCCGGTCTTCCTGCCTTCCCCATTTCTGCCTTCGTACCTTCTTGTGAAAACAACCGGCGGTTGCTGGCATTCCGTTCACAGGAAGGCACGAAGGAGAGGAAGGCGGGACGGATAATGTTCACCTATATGGATTTTATTCTTGACAGCGTCACTCTGTTTTGGTAAATCTCACCACGATCCAGAATTGCGAGTCGGGGCAACGATTGGGCGTCCCCCTATTTCAGCGGCGCTCCATCCCGCACAATCACTTCGGACAGGCGGGCAATGGTACGGCCGGGCATGCGGATCGTGCCTTCGTTCAGCACGGTGCGCCCGTCAGGCTGCAGCCACAGCCATTGCTCCATCGTGACAAAGGGTTTTTTCATCATATAGCGCAGATGGAACAGGTTGCCGCGCACGTGCGCCGTCACGGGCCCGGCGGCGTCAGACAGGGTGGCCGTGTAATGCCCGCCCTCAAGCCGGGTGATGATCCAGTACCGACTGGCAGTTTTGCCATCGCCATAGGTGATTTCCTGATCCAGCCGGAAGCGCCCGTCCGGCATCGCCGCGCCCCGGCTTTCGACGCGCACCGACCGGGCGGGCTTCCCGCCCCCGGTCTGCAACACACCCTGCCCGGTGGCAGTGCCGCTGAAATAGAGTTCCGGCCGGAATTCGGGCGCGGCAGCGGTCAGGGTTTCCGGCGGCACGGCATGCACACAGGCAGTCAGGAGCAGGAGAAGGATCAGCGCGCGCATGGCACGTGCTTAGGGCCTTTCCGGCTTTGATTGAACCATCATTTGTCGTCCCTGCCCTTGGGCTGCCTGCTGCGCGGACGATCAGGATAAACGCGCTTCGCGCGGAACGGGGGATGCTTCAATTCGGGCAGAAAAAGCCCCGCCGGATCGCTCGGGCGGGGCTTGCCCTTTGTGGTGGGAATGCGGATCAGGCGTAGGTAACGCGCACCGACGGACGACGACGGGTCGCCGCCCCCACCAGGCCGAAACCGGCAATCATCAGCGCCCAACTGGCAGGTTCAGGAACGGCTGCCGCTGACGCGAACCCGCTCACGGCATAGCGGACGTTGTTGCAATTGTCGCAATCCCAAGAAGAGCGGACAGGATAAATGCCAATCGACAGGGGATTTACCCCGGGAGCCGCCAAGGAATTGGCAAATGCGAAATGGATGTAACGGGTGGTGCCGGTCGCCAAGGCAAGAAAAGAATCAGGGGTAAAGAAGGGATTGTTGAAGATAGTGCTGTTGGACGAATCGTAAGTAAAGGCTGACAAAAGGCCCGCCGTGATCGACACATTGACAGCACTGGCCAATCCTGTTGTCGAATCGGTTACAAATGTGCCGCTCGCCGTGGCACCGTCATCGTACACCACATTGCTTAGCGTCCAGACAATCGACGCGGCATTGGCCGAGGAAGATATCCCGAGGGTGAAAGCTGAAGCCATCGTGGCCATCGCAAACGCAAATTTTTTCATGTGGAATTTCCCGTCTAGAAGGTGGCACCGTCGTTGCGGCAATAGCGAACCTCTTTGCAGTTATGCTTTTGTTAATGGCGATTCTTCGCTCAAACAACTGGAAAAATTCAGGATTTTGTCCGCGTCCCATTCCGGCACAAAATCCCTGGCTGGGGTAAATTGCCCGCCACCATCTGCTCCAATCGCCAAGTTGCAACATCCGTCATGGCTTCGCGACGCTCGCAAGAATGAATCCCGTTTCACCTGGTTCCCGCCCCGGTGACATTCCCGGTCCCTTGTGCCATGGCGCGCGTCGCCGGGTGTCCGGCACCCGCTTGCTGCAAGAGCTTTGTATGAACCCGGAAACCGGCGCGCCACGCCACTGGCGGGCAAGCCATTTCACCCTGTGGGCCACGGACCGCGAGGCGCGCAGGCGGCGGGTGCTGGCGATCGGGCTGACCATCCTGATCGAAGCGCTGCTGGTGCTGGCGCTGCTCAATCTGGGCGTCACGCCGCAGGCCCGGCGCGATTCCGCCAGCCGGATGACCAGTTTTCAGCTGGAACCTGCCAAGAGGGACGAAGAGGCCGCACCCAAGGCCGAGGCGCACAAGGCGGAAACGCCCAAGCAGAAACCGGTCATCGTGCCGCCCGAAAAGCCCTTGCCGCCCACGGCCAACAAGGGCTTTGTCGAGATGAGCCGGGAAGATTTTGCCGCAGCGGACATTGGCAAGCTGCCCCGGCCCGCCAGCGCCGCGACGGCAGGCAGCGGTGGTGAAGGGGATTCCCCGCTGGCAGGCGGGCAGGGGCCCGATGGCCAGCCGCTCTATCAGGCGCAATGGTACCGTGAACCGCGCGACGGGGAACTGGCGCTCTATCTGCCGCGTAACCGCCCGCCGACAAGCTGGGCGATCATCATCTGCCGCACCATTGCGGACTATCATGTGGATAATTGCCAGTCCCTTGGCGAATCGCCGCCCGGTTCCGGCCTTGGCAGCGCGATGCGGCAGGCCGCCTGGCAATTCCGCATCCGCCCGCCGCGCGTGGGCAACAAGCCCCTGATCGGGGCGTGGGTGCGGATCCGGTTCGATTTCACAACCAAAGAGGGATAATCTTTCTTCCTGCCTTCCCCTTTTCTTCCTTCGTGCCTTCCTGTGAAAACAAGCGGTTGTTGCAGGCATTCTGGTTCACAGGAAGGCACAAAAGAGGAGGAGGGCAGGGAGATTTTTTCACCTATATGGATTTTATGCTTGACAGCGTCACGCTGTTTAGCTAAATCTTATCACGATCCAGAATTGCGAATCGGGGGCCACAGGCTCCTCATACAGGCCGGGGCAGGACACTGCTTTCCGGCCTTTTCTTTTCGCCGGTAACAAAGGAACAGACATGGCAAAATTCACCAGAGCGGCGCCGGATGGTGCCGCGCCGAAGGATGGTGCGCCCAATGCCGGGGCGTGGCGGGTATTTATCGAGACGCTGGCACAGGCCCCCAATGTGGCGGCGGCCGCGCGGGCGGCGGGCGTCAGCACATGGGACGTGTACAAGCGCCGCCAGACCCATACGGCGTTCCAGCGGGAATGGCGCAAGGCGCTGGCCGAAGGCTATGCCCGGCTGGAAGCGCAATTGCTGGATGAAGCGCTGCGCACGGTGGGCGGCACGGTAAAGGCCAACACGCTGACAGCACGGGCGCAAAAGCACCGGCTGGGCCTGTTCCTGCTGGGGCAACACCGGGCGAGCGTGCGCGGGGACGGTGCAGCGCGGCCGCCTTCCGCGCCGCCTGCCCGTCCGCTTTCCCGCAAGATCGTGATTGCCACGCTGGAAGCGCGGCTGGCACAGGCGCGCGAACGACTGGAGCAGGCCGGTGCATGAGCCCCGGGGCCGCAGCGCATGGGAACGCTTCGCCTGTCTGCCGCAGGCCGAGCGCGACGCGTGGATGAAAGGCAAACCCACCACCGCGATCACCCGGCACTGGCAGCGCTGGGAAAATCTCCGCCGTGATGATCAGCTGCCGCCCGCCGGAAACTGGCGGGTGTGGCTGGCGCTTGCCGGGCGCGGTTTTGGCAAGACACGGATGGCCGCCGAATGGGTGCGTGAACAGGCAGAGGCGGACCCCGCCGCGCGGATCGCGCTGGTGGCGGCCACCATGGCGGAAGCGCGTGCCATCATGGTGGAAGGGGATAGCGGCCTGCTTGCCGCTGCGTCCGATCCGGCGCGGCGGCCCGTGTTTGAACCCTCGCTGCGGCGTCTGACCTGGCCGAATGGCGCGATGGCCACGCTCTATTCCGCTGCCGAACCGGAAAGCCTGCGCGGGCCGCAGCACAGCCTTGCCTGGGCGGATGAAATCGCCAAATGGGATAATGGAGAGGCAGCGTGGATCAATCTGGAACTGACGATGCGGCTGGGCATCCGCCCGCGCATCGTGGCCACCACCACGCCCCGGCCGGTGCCGCTGCTCCGCCGTCTTGTCGGCCAGGCCGATGTGGCGCGCACGCGGGGGCGGTCAGAGGATAATCGGGCCAATCTGCCGTCCGACTGGATGGCGGCGATGCGCGGTCTCTATGGCGGCACAAGGCTCGGGCGGCAGGAACTGGATGGCGATCTGATCGGCGATATTGAAGGCGCGCTCTGGAACCGGGACGCGCTGGAGGCCTGTCGCGTGGGGCATGTGCCGCCGCTCCGCCGGGTGGTGGTGGGGGTGGATCCCCCGGCGGGCTCCGATGGCGATGCCTGCGGCATTGTCGCCGTCGGCAAGGGAGAGGATGGCAAGGCCTATGTGCTTGAGGATGCCAGCGTTTCCGGCCGCTCGCCTGAAGGCTGGGCCCGCGCTGTGGCGGCGTGCGTCGCGCGGGTGGCGGCGGACAAGGTGGTTGCCGAAGCCAATAATGGCGGCAAGATGGTGGAAACCGTGTTGCGCGGCGCGGCGCAAGCAATGCCCGTCAAGCTCGTCCATGCCAGCCGGGGCAAGGTCGCGCGGGCCGAACCGGTGGCGGCGCTTTACGGTTCGGGCCGGGCCTGCCATGCCGGCGCGTTCCCCGCGCTGGAAGACGAACTGTGTGGGCTGGTCACCGGCGGCACCTATCAGGGCCCGGGCCGCTCCCCAGACCGCGCCGACGCGCTGGTCTGGGCGATGACGGAATTGATGCTGGGCGAGATGCGGGCGGGGCCGCGGATCCGGCTGTTGTGAAATTGCGCCAGTGGCCAAAATTTAAGTTGACGTTCAGAGGTGCCGGTGCATTTCATGCCGCTTACATATTGTTGCATTTTGCAGTAACGGATATCGCGGATCCCAATAGAGTGGCTTGTTCCACAGACGGAAGGAGGCATAGATGGCTGTTTTTTCCAACACGTTCGGTGGCCTTCGTCTGACGGGCGAGGACGCGACCAAATTTCGCAATCAGGTACGTTATGGCCGTTCGAATCAGGCCGCACGTGACACTGCTGCCAGAGGCCGGGAACTGGCGGTTGTCCTGCTCCGCGACGGTTATGTAAAGATTGACAGCGACGCGGCCTGACGGTTAGCCACATTTCGTGGCGCGTGAAGTAATCATCAAGAAGCTGGAAACACCTGATATTGATCAGGTCAGCCGATTCAGACTGCTTGATTTGGCAGACAAGCCAATTCAGCAGTTTATTCGGCGCGATGCATTACGATCCGGACAGGCCAATCTGACCCGCACCTACGTCGCCAAGCATGAAGGGGAGACAAAAATAGCCGGTTATATCAGTCTGATGTGCGCTGAGGTTGCCTTTGAACGATCCTATTCAATCGCTGATAAGGCCGGCGCGGACAGGTATGAATTTCAACCGGCAGTGCGCATAGCCCGCTTGGGCGTTGACGCGGGCAGCCGAAGCCAGGGCATTGGACGGATGCTGGTTGAAGCGGCGATCGGGATTGTCCAGGCCGCAATCCAGCCGACAATCGGCTGCCGCTTCATCATTCTTGATGCCAAGCAGAAATCCGTTTCCTTCTATGAAAAGCTCGGCTTTCGATTGCTCGCCACCACAGCGAACGACGCCAATGAAATGCCGCTGATGTTTCTCGATTTGCAAGATTTGAACTGACACCCGCCATCAGGCGGACACTCCAAGGAACCCAAACCAATGAATCTCTTCGGCAGAAAATCTGCCGGGCGTGCGCCTGCGCGTCCGGCGCTTGCGCGTGGCTTTCCCTGGGCGTTCAGCGAGATACCGCGATCCTATGAGGCGCAGGTGCGCGCCGGATATCTGGACAATGCCGTGGCGCAGCGCGCGGTGCGGATGGTGGCGGAGGCCGTGGGCGGCGCGCCGCTTGCCAGTTCCGATTCCGATCTGGCCGCGCTGGTTTCGGCCACGTCCGCCGGGCAGTCGCTGATGGAAACGCTCGCCGCGCACTTATTGCTGCACGGCAATGGCTTTATCCAGATTTTGGAAGGGACAGACGGAGCCCCGCGCGAACTTTATGCGCTGCGGCCCGAACGGGTGAGCATCGAAGGCGACGCGCGGGGCTGGCCGGTCGCGTTCAGCTACCGTGCGAACCAGGAGCGTACCCGTCTTCCCGCCGATATGGTCATTCAGGTGAAAGCGATGCATCCGCTCGATGATCATTACGGGCTGGGCTGTCTGGGGGCGGCTTCGGGCGCGATTGCGATCCATAACGCGGCGACCTTGTGGAACAAGGCGCTGCTGGACAATGCCGCCCGGCCTTCCGGGGCATTGGTCCATGATGCGGGGGAAGCACTCTCTCCCGATCAGTTCGACCAGTTGCGGGGCGAGCTGGAAGCCAGCTTTTCGGGGGCAGGCAATGCCGGGCGGCCGATGCTGCTGGAAGGCGGCCTCAAATGGCAGGCGCTGAGCCTGACCCCGGCGGAGATGGATTTTGCCGGGCTCAAAGCCGCCGCCGCGCGGGAAATCGCGCTGGCCTTTGGCGTGCCGCCGGTGCTGCTCGGCCTGCCGGGTGATGCGACCTATGCCAATTACCGGGAAGCGAACCGGGCCTTGTGGCGGCAGACGGTGCTGCCGCTGGCCGGCAAGCTGCTCGGCGCGATCAGGCAAGGGCTGGCGCCCTGGTATCCCGGCGCCACCCTGACCGTCGATCTCGATCAGGTAACGGCGCTTTCCGAAGACCGCGAACGGCTCTGGGCGCAGGTGAGTGCGGCGGATTTCCTGACGCCCGACGAAAAGCGCGCGGCGGTGGGGCTGGGGGCTTTGGCAGTGGTCGGATCGACGACAACATGAAATGGGCAATAGCGACAATGACAAAGTTGATACCGGATTGCCCGGCTCACAGAACTGAGTAGAAGCAATGTATATATACGACAAGCCCTGTTTCCCAGGTAAAAATGAACAGAGCTTTTGCCTTCACCACTCTATTGCTTCTGGTTGCGCAATCGGCCTCTCTTACTGGCAGAGGTATTTATGATGCATTTGACATGCGGATCGACGGGCAGACGCACAGCATCTACGACCTCCGGACCAACGCCACGCTCAAGTGGAACGGCGCCACCGTCGATGAACGCAATCCGCTTTTGGGAGGCGTCTGGACGCACGAGGTCATGGAGATGAACTTTCGGAAAGCGTTGAGGATGAAGTCAATTTCAATGCGGCCGTCTGAATGGCGCGGGGTAAAGGCGGACTGCCGTTCCTTTGTCCGTCCAGGGCGATCAGACTAACCGTGGCGGATGCGGGGCTGGCATCGGGCCTGTTTGACTGCGGACACATGCGCTGGCTGGACGGGGAGAATGCCGGGCTTACCGCGCGCATCGTCACTTCGGCCGGGCCGGTGCTGACTTTGCGTGAACCCCCGCCCTTTGCCACACCGGCAGGCGCGCCTGTGGAAATCACGCAAGGCTGTGACCGGCGTTTTGCCACCTGCGTATCCCGCTTTGCCAACGCCGCCAATTTCCGGGGTGAACCGCATCTGCCGGGCAATGATGTGCTGGTGCGTTATGGCGGATAAGGTCATCGACCGCGCCCGGTCGCTGCTGGGTGTGTCGTTCCGCCTGCACGGACGTGATCCGGAAACCGGGCTGGATTGTGTCGGGCTCGTATCGCGCGCCTGCCGCCTCAAAGCGGGTGTGCCGACAGGCTACGCCCTGCGTGGCGGGGACGCCGAACTCTATGGCGCCATCATCGGCAGGCTGCGGCTGACGCGGCGACGCGGGGCATTTCGCGCCGGTGATGTGCTGCTGATGATGGCAGGGCCGCAGCAATTTCATCTGGGTGTGTGGACGGGGGGCAGCCTGATCCATGCCGATGCAACGCTGCGCCGCGTGGTCGAACTGCCCGGCGCGCCGCCCTGGCGCGTGATCGGGGCGTGGCATGGCCGCGAAAGGAAGGGCTGATGGCAACTCTGGTATTTTCAACCATAGGCCGGTTGCTGGGCGGCGGCGTCGGCCAGGCAGTCGGGGCGCTGATTGGTCAGCGGGTCGATCAGAAGCTGCTGGGGCCAAAGGGGCGGCAAGGCCCGCGCCTGAATGACCTTTCGGTTCAGGGATCGGCCTATGGCGCGCCGATCCCCAAACTCTTCGGCATCAACCGGGTGGCCGGCACCGTGATCTGGGCCACGGATCTGCGCGAGGACAGGAAGAAAATCTCGAACGGCAAGGGCCAGCCCAAATCGACAGTCTATTCCTATTCGGCCTCGTTTGCCGTTGCGCTCTCGTCGCGCCGCGTGATCCGCATCGGGCGGATCTGGGCCGATGGCAATTTGTTGCGCGGGGCAGCGGGTGATTTCAAGACGCAAACAGACTTCCGCCTTCATGACGGAAGGGAAGACCAGCCGGTTGATCCCCTGATTGCCGCTGCGGAAGGGATTGCCAGCACGCCCGCCTATCGCGGGCTGGCCTATGTGGTGTTCGAGAATATGCAACTGGGCGATTTCGGCAACCGCATCCCGGCTCTCAGTTTCGAAGTGATTGCCGATGAAGGGGATGTGCCGGTTGGTGGGATTCTGGGGGAACTGGGGGCGGCGCAGCTTGCCGCGACCGTTCCCGCGACGGTTGCCGGGTTTGCAGCCTATGGGGATTGCGTGCGCAGTGTGGCCGAAACGCTGGCATCCGCCTTCCCCTTTTCCGCATGCGATGACGGGATGGTGTTGCATCTGGCCGATGGGGCCGGATCGGCGGCCGATGTGGCCGCGCGGGATCTGGGGGCATCGGCCGGTGCGGCACCCGTGCCACAA
>JANOAJ010000061.1:0-6122 GCA_031411035.1 Sphingomonadales bacterium | reverse complement strand
GCCGAAGCCGAAAAGCTCATCCGCCTGATTGGCTGACTGCTACACAAAGGAACCCGCATGATCGATTTCCGCATCGAACCCGAATTGGAGGCCAAGCTCGACTGGATGCGCGGCTTTGTGCGCAAAGAGTGCGAGACAATGGATCTTCTCTTTCCCGGCCACGGTGCGCCCTATGACGTGAAGGATCGCGCCGCCCGCGCACATCTGAAACCGCTTCAGGATCAGGTGAAGGCGCAGGGCTTGTGGGCCTGCCATCTGGGGCCCGAACTGGGCGGGCCGGGTCTGGGCCAACTGACCCTGGCCCTGATGAACGAGATTCTCGGCCGCTCCTATTGGGCCCCGACCGTGTTTGGCACGGCTGCACCCGATACCGGCAACGCCGAAATTCTCGCCATGTTCGGGACGGAGGAACAGAAAGCCCGTTACCTGAAACCGCTGATGGAAAGCGAAATCGTTTCGACCTTTTCGATGACGGAGCCACAGGCCGGTGCCGACCCTACCGAATTCACCTGCAAGGCCTGGCGCGAGGGGAACGAATGGGTGATCGAAGGGGAGAAATGGTTCTCCTCCAACGCCCGCTATGCCGCCTTTCTGATCGTGATGGCTGTCACCAATCCGGAAAATCCGCCGCACAGCCGTATGTCGATGCTGATCGTGCCGACCGAAACACCGGGCGTGGAATTCATCCGCCACGTGCAGACGATGGGCGACAGTCGCGGCGCGGATGACGGCATCCATGCCTATATCCGCTATAACAAGGTGCGGGTGCCGATTGACGCCATGCTCGGTGGGCCGGGCGAAGGCTTCAAGGTGGCGCAGGCAAGGCTGGGCGGCGGGCGTGTGCATCACGCCATGCGCACTGTGGGCAAGTGCCAGCGCGCAATCGAGATGATGCTGGAACGGGCGGTTTCCCGCCGCACCAAAGGCGAGCTGCTGTCAGAACATCAGATGGTTCAGGCACCCATCGGCCAGTCGATCATCGAACTGGAACAGTTTCGTCTGCTTGTCCTCAAAACCGCCTGGATCATCGACAATGAACCGCACGGCGCGGCACGGACGCATATCGCCATGTGCAAGGTGCAGATGGCCAAAGTCTATCACGACATTGTCCAGCGCGCGATCCAGATCCACGGCAGCCTGGGCGTCACGCTGGAAACGCCGCTGGCCGATATGTGGATGGGGCTGCCCAGCCTTGCCCTTGCCGACGGCCCCACCGAAGTGCATCTTGCGCAAGTCGCCCGTGCCCATCTGAAGAACACCCGGCCCGCCCCGGGCTTGTTTCCCACTGACCACGGGCCGTCGCGACGGGAAGCGGCACGAAAAAATGGAGCCTGTTGATGAGCGACCTCGTTCAGCTTGAAATCAAAGACGCGGTCGCCACGCTGACGCTCAACCGGCCCGAAAAACGCAATGCCCTGAATCTGGCTCTCTGGGGTGAACTGGCAGCGCATCTCGACACGATTGATGCTGCCGGGAACGATATTGCTGTCATCGTCCTGCAATCGCGCGGTGCGGTCTTTTGCGCGGGCAATGATCTGAAGGAACGCGGTGCCCCTGCCCCGGCCCGCTTCTATCAGGCGAAAATCGTCACCCGCCTTGCCGAAATGCGGCAAGCGGTGATCGTGGCGGTGCAAGGCGGCTGTTTCACCGGCGGGCTGGAGCTGGCGCTGGCAGGGGACATTATAGTTGCGGGCGAAAGCGCCAGTTTTGCCGACACCCACGGCAAGTTCGCCCTTGTTCCCGCATGGGGGATGAGCCAGCGCCTGCCGCGCCGTATCGGCCAGTGGAAAGCGCGCGAGATGAGCCTGACCGGCCTGCCGGTTTCGGGCCGGGATGCCGCGCGCATCGGCCTTGCCAACCACTGCGTGGCCGATGATCAGCTTGCCGCCAAAACCAGCGAACTGGCACAGGCCATTGCGGGCCAGAGCCGCCACAGCGTGTTTGCCTACAAGAAGCTCTATCAGGAACAGGCCGACCTGCCACTCCATGCGGGCCTCGCGCATGAAGTGTTCAACGGATCAGGCGTTGGTGCTGACTTTGAGGCGCGCGCCGGGAGGCAATTCAGCAAATAGGTGCCCCTTCGACCACCGACGCCCATTGCACCCCATCATGGCCGAACAGGATATGGGCACCGTTTTTCCGCTTTTTCGACAGAAATTCAAAGGTCTGCATCCCCGCGTCGAAATCAACCGTTGCCTTGGGCAATATCATCCGGTTCAGGTTCTTCTCGGTGTAGCAACAGTCCCCGGCAAGCAGCACCTCTCGCTTGGCCAGCCGGACAATGACGCTCTGGTGGCCGGGTGTGTGTCCATAGGTCGGGACAATGCGCACCGATCCATCACCGAACAGGTCATGCTCTCCCTCGATGGCCTTGACGGGCTGGCCCGTGTCAAAATCCACGGCTTCATAGAGCCCGGGTTCCGGATGCGCGCGCGCCGCATCAAATTCCCGCTGTTGCACGATCACGGTCGCGTTCGGCAAATGCGCGTTGCCGCCACAATGATCGATATGAAGATGCGAGTTGATGATCCAGTTGATCGACGCCGGGTCGATATCGATAGACTTCAGGCGCGCGCTGATTTCCTGCCCTTCAAACCATTGCAGTCCGAATTTGTTCGGCGGCAGGGCATCGGCCAGTTCGCGCCGGTAACGGATGCCCATGCCCGTATCGAAAAGCGCCCGGCCTTTGGGATGGTCGATCAGATAGGAGGGAACAGGGCCGCGCAGATAATCGCCTTCTTCGCCTTCGATAAAGTAACCGGGTCGGCACTGGAACCAGCCCGTATTGAACGCAAAAAGGGTCAGGGTTTCAGACAAAGCGCGCGTCCCTTTGCTTATACCCGCAAACCGGCCAGACGGTTGGCGACAATGTCTTCAGCTTCCGCGATGATCCGCTCGATCAGTTCCTTGCAGGTTGGGGTATCATGGATCAGCCCCTGGATCATGCCCGCCCAGAAAATGCCTTGCGACAAGTCTCCATTCTTCAGCATGGCGCGTCCGGCTTCGCCCGCGACCAGTTCCTGCACATCCTTGAAAGTGGCACCCGGCTGGGCAAGGCGACGCACCACTTCGTCGGACACGTCGCTCTTGCCAACGCGAGCCGTATTTTTGAGGCTGCGGAAAATCAGGTTCGTGCCGCGCTCGTCATTATCGATATAGGCCTGTTTGATATTCGGATGGATCTGCGCTTCCTGCGTGGCACAGAAGCGGGTGCCCATGTTGATGCCGTCCGCCCCCAGCGACAACGCCGCAACCAATCCGCGACCATCGCCGAAACCGCCGCTTGCCAGCATCGGGATTTTCACCTTGTCCGCTGCGGCCGGTATCAGGATCAGGCCGGGAATGTCATCTTCCCCCGGATGCCCCGCGCATTCGAACCCGTCGATGGAAATCGCATCACAGCCATTGCGCTCCGCCGATAGCGCGTGACGCACCGCCGTGCATTTGTGAACAATCTTGATGCCGTGCGGCTGAAGCTTTGCCCACATTTCGCGCACGGCGGGCGTCCCTGCCGTCTCCACAACCTTGACGCCGGATTCGATGATCGCATCGGCATAAGCGTTGTAATCGGGCGAGTTGATCGTCGGGAAGATCGTCATGTTCACGCCGATGGGCTTGCTGGTCATGGCACGGGTGCGCTCGATCTCGTCGCGCAAAGCGTTCGGCGTCGGCTGGGTCAGCGCGGTCAATATGCCAAGGCCGCCCGCATTCGAGACGGCCGACGCCAGTTCTGCCGTGCCGACACCCTGCATACCGCCCTGAACGATGGGATGTTCGATTTCCAGCAGGTCGGTAATGCGCGTCTTGAAAGCCATGAATGTCTCCTAGTCCAGTCGTGCCAGCCGCGCCTGCCAATCCGGCGCGGCTTTCAATTGTTCAAATTCCCGCGCAAACCGGTCAACAAGGCCAGCCACTGGTTCAACCGCATCGATCAGGCCGACGCTTTGTCCCGCGCTCCAGATATCGCGCCAAGCCATCACGCCGTCGGGCATGGGCGTGCGAACGTCGGGCAGCGCTTTGGGATCAAGCCCGACGCGCTCGATCGAGCTTTTCATCCAGTGGGCCGGCACACCGTTCATCGCGGAAGAGGCAATGATATTGTCCATGCCCTCTTGCGGGATCATCGCCCGGTGCCCTTCGACAACACCCGATTCCGGCGTCGCGATGAAGCGCGTTCCCATCGCCGCAATGTCACCCCCCAAAGCCAACGCACCGGCCATGCCATGCACATCGGCGATACCACCTGCAACGATCAGCAGCCCGCCCCACATCCGGCGCACGGCAGGCACGAAGGCCAGTGGTGTCAAGAAGCCGGTATGCCCGCCTGCGCCCGCGCATGTCAGCATCAGTCCATCGACACCGGCTGCAATCGCCTTGCTGGCGTGCTTCATGGTCGTCACATCCTGGATCACTCGCCCGCCCCATTGGTGCACGCGTGTGACCAGTGCTGAGGGGTCGCCCAGGCTGGAGAGTACCAAGGGCGCGCGATAGTCGCCAAGAATGTCGATTCGCGCTTGCCATTTGGGATCGCTGCCCCAACGCGCCGGGATGTTGACGATAGGTGGCGCGCCTTCGATTTCGCCCAGAGCTTTCAGATAGGCTTCGAATTCGTCATCGGGGGTGTAGGTTCCCCCTTGCCAGCCGCCGATCACGCCCGATTTGCAGCAAGCCACTGCCAGCGGCACCGAAGAGGCAATGCTCATTGGCGCGCACATCAACGGCAGTCGCAGGCCTTCAAACATGGATCAGGATGTCGCTTTCAACGCATCGAGCATCCGCACAAAATGCTGGGGATTCCACACATCCTGATCTTCGCCCCAGCCGATGCCGCCGTCAATATCCCAGCGAAGCAACTGGTTCACGCCGTAACCTGCCTCGCTCATCGTGCTGACGGTGAACCCCTCGCTGGTCATGGTGCGTCCCAGTTCATCGACCAGTTCCACTTCCATGTGCGTGCTCCAGCCGGTCGCTGGACTGCGCCAGCTGCGCATGCGGGATTTCGTGGCATCCAGTCTGCCGAACCGGCCATCGCGCCTGATCCAGCCCGCATTCATCGGTGCCCAGCCCTGCGCGTCCGCATCCTGCAGGCGGACAAAGCCGAGAAAGCCGGTGCCGTCCTTGCGATGGCCAAAGATATACTGGATGCGCCCCCGGCCGCGCTCCCGTTCGATTTCGCGCCAGCGGGGGCCGCCGGGATGCTTCACGCGCTCCAGATCGGTCGCATAGACTTTGGGGCTTGCCGCATACGGTCCGCCACGTGGGCCCCAGGTGCGATCCCGCACGCCAATGCCGTCAATCCGTATCCGTTCGCCCCGCAGGGTCATCCAGCCTTCGACATGACCCAACTGGTCAAAATGCGGCGTCTGCATGAAGGGCGGCTTGCCGGGCGGAAAGCGGTGTGGCGCATGCAGGCCGCTATGCGTGAAATCCAGCGCAAAGCCGCGCGACGGATCGTCATACAGCAGATGATATTTCATGCCCGGTTCCAGCATTTTCAGGCTGTACCCGCCACCAGCCTTATCCCCCGGGAACATGATATCCCGCAGGTCGGGGTCATCCGGCATCGGCGCTTCCTCAACCTTGCGGTAATAGGCCATGCGCGCCGGATCAAAGCCCTCATCATCCCAGGCAAAGATACGCCAAGTGACCGTCTTGCGGTTGGGATAGTAAGGCGCGTGAATCCAGCAGCCAATCTTGCGTTCGGGAATGTTGAACGACCACCAGTTGGTTTCGGTTTCGTAGGGGTCGTCGGAAAGCTGATGGTAGCCATCGTCTTCAAGGCGAAATTCCAGATTGTCCGTCATATTACCACTCCGCCAATTGCGCTGCGCGCGCGCGGTGTTGCGCAGGTGATCCCAGCCACGCCCGATTGAGCGCGGCACGCCGGAACCAATAATTCAGCCCATATTCCCATGTGTAGCCAATGCCGCCATGCGCCGCGACCGCCGCGCGAGTGGTCCGGACATAGACATCGCACAGATGCGCCTTGGCCATCGCCGCAGCGCGCGGCGCATCGGGCAGATCGGCATCGTGGGCATAAGCCGCGTACCACACCAGCGCGCGCGCCGGTTCGGCATCGAGCGCCATGTGTGCGAGCTGATGCTTGAGCCCTTGGAAGCGCC
>JANOAJ010000060.1:0-1758 GCA_031411035.1 Sphingomonadales bacterium | reverse complement strand
CGGGTAAACCGCCCGCGCCCCTCCTCGAACAGCCCCGCCATCGAGACATTGTTGATATGCCCCAGCATATCGAGGTCGGCCCAGCGCGTCTGGACATCGGCGGTAAAGGGATAGGCGCTGATATCGCGCCGCCATGCTTCGGGTCGGGACATGAGCGAGCGGGTGGCAGATGTGCCGAACGGGTGCAACCCCGTTGACCCAATCCGATTCCCCCGTTATGGGCGCGCCTTCGCGGACGGTCTTGGTCATCCTCGATAAAGCATACGCTTGAACATTACCGATGCGTGTGGGGACCGGAAACGGGGGCTTTGGCCTTCCTTTCGCGGTCCTTTGCGTCATTTGCGCTTCGCCTTCGGGTCTGTGTGCATCGGTAGAGTAACCGCCGGAATTTGCCGGTAACAAAAAGGTGAAGGGCTTCATGCCGACAATTAACCAGCTGGTCCGCAAGGGCCGCGAACCGCAGAAGGCCAAATCGAAGGTCCCTGCGATGGAAGCGAACCCGCAGAAGCGGGGCGTTTGCACGCGCGTTTACACCACGACCCCGAAAAAGCCGAACTCGGCGCTGCGTAAGGTGGCCAAAATCCGCCTGACCAACCAGCGCGAAGTCATCAGCTATATCCCGGGCGAAGGGCATAACCTGCAGGAGCATAGTGTTGTGCTGATCCGCGGAGGCCGCGTCCGCGATCTTCCCGGTGTCCGCTACCATGTGCTGCGCGGCGTGCTCGACACACAGGGTGTGAAGGACCGCAAGCAGTCGCGTTCGAAGTACGGCGCCAAGCGTCCGAAATAAGCCTCAGTAAGCCCCGGACGCTGTTCCGGACCCGGCTGAAGAACGAAGGAATTTGAAATGGCTCGTCGTCGTCGCCCAGAAAAGCGCATCATCCTGCCCGATCCCCGGTTCGGGGACATCACGCTGTCGAAGTTCATGAACAACCTCATGCTCGACGGTAAGAAGGCGGTTGCCGAAGGCATCGTCTATACCGCGATGGCCACCATCGAAACCCGCGCCAAGCGCGAGCCGATCGGTGTGTTCCATGACGCGCTCAACAATGTGAAGCCGGGCATCGAAGTCCGTAGCCGCCGTGTCGGTGGTGCGACCTATCAGGTGCCGGTCGAAGTGCGTGCGGAACGTTCGCAGGCGCTCGCCATCCGCTGGCTGATCTCGGCCGCGCGCAACCGCAGCGAAACGACGATGGCCGCGCGCCTGTCGGGCGAGCTGATGGATGCCGCCAACAACCGTGGCAACGCGGTCAAGAAGCGTGAAGATACGCACCGGATGGCCGAAGCCAACCGTGCCTTCTCGCATTACCGCTGGTAACAGCGGGGGTATCGAAAGCACCGCTGGTAGTAACTATATCGGGTGAGGCCGGACTGTCCGGCCCCCCATTTCTTCGAGGAAAACGTCATGGCCCGCAGCCATCCGCTTAGCATGTATCGCAATATCGGCATCATGGCGCACATCGACGCCGGCAAAACGACGACGACCGAGCGGATCCTCTATTACACCGGCAAGTCCTACAAGATCGGCGAAGTGCATGAAGGCACCGCGACGATGGATTGGATGGAGCAGGAGCAGGAGCGCGGGATTACGATCACCAGCGCCGCTACCACGTGTTTCTGGAACGACCCCCGCATCAACATTATCGACACGCCGGGCCACGTCGACTTCACGATGGAAGTCGAGCGTTCGCTGCGCGTGCTCGACGGCGCGATCACGTGCTTCGACGGCGTTGCCGGTGTCGAGCCGCAGTCGGAAAC
>JANOAJ010000059.1:0-2096 GCA_031411035.1 Sphingomonadales bacterium | reverse complement strand
TTCGCGCCTCGATGCGCAACTCACCCGTGCCCAGTTCACGGACGTGGATATTGTGGTGCTTCTCGAACGACTGATATCCGATCATCATGCGCGAACGCAGACCCCACCTTTTCTGCGGATGACGACGGACGACGGGTTGGCAATCGTAACGGGCGACGCGGCGCGGCTGTCCCGCGTGTTTGAAAACCTGATCGATAATGCGCTCAGCTTTTCGCCCCCCGATGGCGTCGTCCGTCTGAGCGTCACGACAGATACCGACTGGGTCAAGGTTCTCGTCGAGGATGAGGGTCCGGGAATTGCTCCCGCCGCACGCGATGTTATCTTTGAACGTTTCCACTCGGACCGCCCCGAGCCCTATGCTTTTGGCAGGCATTCAGGCCTCGGCCTTGCCATCGTGAGGACCATCGTCGAAGCACATAACGGAGCGGTTGCGGTAAGCGAAAGACCGGGGAAAGGCGCAGGTGCCTGTTTTGTCGTGCGATTGCCGGTCGCCGGAACGGGGAGCGATACGGCGTGACGATTTTTTCTTCCGATCGGCTGCACGCATCGTGCGTCGCGATCGGCAACCGGGCGGTGCTGATTGAAGGGTTGTCTGGATCGGGCAAGTCCGATCTCGCGCTGCGCCTGATCGATCGAGGTGCAACCCTCGTCAGCGACGACTATGTCGTTATCCGGAGGGAGGGGAACCGGCTGCTTGCCAGCGCGCCCCCCGCCCTTGCTGGCAAGATCGAAATCCGGGGATTGGGAATTGTCGGAATGGCGAATATCGATGCCATCCCGGTTGCGCTTGTCGTCAGTATCGGTGGCCCGGTCGAGCGGCTTCCCGAAGATGGTAGCTCGCGGGCCATTATCGGCATTGACGTGCCGCATGTCGCGCTGGTCGCGCTCGAGCCATCGGCGCCGATCAAGGTGGAATGCGCGCTCCAGATGAAGGGACTTGTCTTGCAATGAAGCGTCCGGGCCGCATTCTGCTTGTCACAGGCATGTCGGGTGCAGGGAAATCGACCGCTTTGAAGGCGCTGGAGGATGCCGGCTGGGAAACGGTGGATAATCTTCCCTTGCGTCTCCTCGACAATCTCATCTCGATCCGGCTTGCCGAAGGGGCAAGTGGCGGCCGACCGCTGGCATTTGGCATCGACAGCCGCACGCGTGGCTTCGAGGCCGCGGCGATCGTCGAGCGGATCAAGGCCCGGCGCGATCACGGGGAAGATATCGGCACGCTTTTCCTCGACTGCGGCGGCGTGGAGCTTGAACGCCGCTTTTCGGAAACCCGCCGCCGCCACCCGCTCGCGCTCGACCGTCCGGCGCGTGACGGCATTGCGCGTGAACGCGAGCTCGTCGAACCGCTGCGCCGATGGGCCAATCACGTCATCGATACCACGGCGAGCACGTCCAACGATTTGCGCCTTCAGATACGGATCCGCTTCGGAGACGAGCACGCCAGCGCCCCCACGCTGACAATTGCCTCTTTTGGCTTTGCACGTGGCGTTCCGCGCAACGCCGATCTGATGTTCGACATGCGCTTTCTGCGCAATCCGCACTGGGTGGAGTCTCTGCGCCCGATGAGCGGGCTCGACGGTGCCGTGGCCGACTATGTCGCCGCCGATCCGGCCTATGCCGATGCCCTGTCCCGGATCGAAGACCTTCTGCTGTTTCTGCTCCCGCGCTATCAGGCCGAGGGCCGGGCCTATCTGACGGTTGCCTTTGGCTGCACGGGCGGACGGCACCGTAGCGTCCATGTCGCCGATCGCGTGGCGACACGGTTGCGTGAAGCCGGATTTTCCCCCACGGTCACACATCGCGATCTGCGCAGTCGGCCCGATGACTCGACCGAAGGCGTGAACCGCGACGGGGACGCGCATGACGCGGAATTGGACGAGATTGGGCCGTATGATCGGTTTGGTATTGGTGACGCATGGGCGCCTGGCGACCGAATTTGTCGTTGCAATGGAGCATGTCGTAGGACCGCAGCGCGCAATCGAGCCGATCTGCATCGGCCCCGATGACGACATGGAGGGTCGACGCGCCGACATCGCGCACGCTATCGTATCGGTCAATGGCGGGCGCGGCGTCATCGTCCTGACCGATCTGTTCGG
>JANOAJ010000058.1:0-17019 GCA_031411035.1 Sphingomonadales bacterium | reverse complement strand
CGCGCACCGTGGTTTTGCGGTTGCAGAAAATGATCGCGGTACGGACATTCTCGCTCTCGATCAGGCCACGCAGCACGTCCTTCTTCTTGCGCGGATCGACAGCGACCAGCCGCTCGGTGATCAGCGTGTTGGTGGAGGCAGGTCGCGCCACTTCAATGGTTTTGGGATTGGAAAGGAACTTGTCTGCCAGCTTCTTGATCGGGCCGGGCATCGTTGCCGAAAACAGCAGCGTCTGGCGGTTGGCGGGCAGTTTGGTGCAGATTTCCTCAATATCGGGAATGAACCCCATATCGAGCATCCGGTCAGCTTCGTCGATCACCAGCAAGGTGCAATCATTGAGCATGATCTTGCCGCGCCCGAACAGATCCATCAGGCGGCCCGGCGTCGCGATCAGCACGTCCACACCCTTTTCCAGAGCCTTGACCTGATCACCCATCTGCACGCCGCCAATCAGCAGCGCCATCGAGAGTTTATGATATTTGCCGTATTTCTCGAAATTCTCGGCAACCTGGGCCGCGAGTTCGCGGGTGGGTTCCAGAATGAGCGAACGCGGCATCCGCGCGCGGCTGCGGCCATGGCCGAGAATGTCGATCATCGGCAACACGAACGCGGCGGTTTTTCCGGTTCCGGTCTGGGCGATGGCGATCAGATCGCGCATCATGAGGACGCTGGGAACAGCCTGCTTCTGCACCGCCGTGGGCGTGTCATAGCCCGCCTCAGTTACGGCGCGGAGTAATTCATCGGACAGGCCGAGATCGGCGAAGCTCATCAGGCTTTGTGTTCCATCATATCGCGGAAAAAGGGCTGGCTCCCCGGGCCTGATTCGAACAGGCGGCCGTCCGATTAACAGTCGGATGCTCTACCGCTGAGCTACCGGGGAATACGCCGAACGGGGCGCTCTTAGCAGTGCGACACTGGATTGCAAGGGGGAGAACACCCCCCTTTTGCTGGGAATTGGCGGAAACTGCCCGAATGGGTCAGTTTTTCTTGCCCTTGATCACATCTTCGCCCGCCTGACCGACAGATTGGACATCCTTGCCAAGCCCTTTGACGGTCGCACAACCAGCCACGAGCACGGCTGCCGAAATCAGGATAAGTGCAGTTTTCAGCATGGTCATTCTCCGTGAAAGAACGGATGGCATAGAATTCAAAGGCTTAGCGCCTGATGAACGGTCAGACCGCGAATTGCTCCATCGTGATGCGGTCATCAAGCGCATGTTCGGGATCAAACATCAGCGTCAACGTGGACGCCCGATCAATGGAAACCGCCACGGTACGCACGTCGCGGACTTCACGCTGGTCAGCAACCGCGCTTACCGGACGTTTTACGGCGTCCAGAACGGTAATGCCCACCTGCGCCGTATCGGGCAGGATCGCACCGCGCCAGCGCCGGGGGCGGAACGGGCTGATCGGGGTCAGTGCCAGCAGATGCGAATCGAGCGGCAGGATCGGCCCTTGAGCGGAAAAGTTATAGGCGGTGGAGCCAGCGGGTGTGGACACCAGCACACCATCGCAGACCAGTTCCTCCATCACCATCCGCTTGCCGATGGCAATGGACAGCTTGGCCGTCTGGCGGGTTTCGCGCAGCAGGGAGACTTCGTTGATTGCCGGCAGGGAAATATGTTCGCCGCTGATCGTCTCGACATCCATCCGTAACGGAGAGACGGCAAAGCGTTTGGCGCGCTCGATGCGCAAGTCCAGCCGGTCGGGGCGCCATTCGTTCATCAGAAAGCCCACCGTGCCCAGATTCATGCCAAAGACCGGCAGGATTCGTCGATCCTCCAGCATCCCGTGCAGCACCTGGAGCATGAAGCCGTCGCCACCCAGCGCGACGACCATGTCCGCTTCGGCAATATCCACCCAGTCACGTCGTTCGAGCAGCGTTTCCTTCGCCGCCTGTGCGTCTTCCGTCGGGGAGGCGAGCAGCGCCCGCCGGGGTTCACCACTCATCCGCCGGTCACATTCATGTGGCGCTGCGTGGCGGGGGTATCGAGATGGAAATCATGCGCCTTGGGCTTGAGCAGCAGGGCGCGATCCACAGCGTCATCCACGGCATGGGGATCGCCGGACCGAAGAGCAGCGCGCAAATCGACCCGGTCTTCATGGCCGAGGCACATGTAGAGCTGGCCAGATGCCGATACCCGGATGCGGTTGCACCCTTCACAGAAATTACGGGTGAGGGGGGAAATGAGCCCCAGCCTGGTCTCCGTGCCGGCCAGCGTCCAATAGCGCGCCGGGCCGCCGGTTTTGTGCGTGCTTGGCAACAAAGCGTAGCGGGCATCCAGCGCCGTCTTGACGTCAGTCAGGGGCAGAAACCGGTCGGTCCGGTCTTCATCGATCATGCCCAGCGGCATGGTTTCTATGAGTGAGAGATCAAAACCCTGTTCGCCACACCAGTCGAGCATCGGCGCAATCTCATCCTCGTTCAGGCCCTTCAACGCAACCATATTGATTTTGATTGCCAACCCGGCATCTTTACCCGCCTGAATTCCATCCAGCACACGGTCGAGATCGCCAAAGCGGGTGATGTGGCGGAAGCGCTCCGGATCGCGGCTGTCGAGGCTGACATTGATCCGGCGAACGCCGGCATCGCGCAATCCTTCGGCATGGTCGCGCAACCGGGTGGCGTTGGTGGTCAGTGTCAGTTCGTCAAGCCCGTTGCCCAGATGGGCACCGATGGCCTTTGCCACCTGCACCGCACCGCGCCGCGCCAGCGGCTCACCACCGGTCAGGCGGATTCGCGTAACCCCGCGCGCCACAAACCGCCCGGCAATATCGGCAATCTCTTCAAGGCTGAGAATTTCCGAACGCGGCAGGAATTCCATATCCTCCGCCATGCAATAGCGACAGCGCATGTCGCAGCGATCGGTCAGCGACAGGCGAACATAGCTGATCCGCCTGCCATAACTGTCGGCCATCGATGTTGGCGATCCATTCATAACCTTGGTGCTAGACCGCCATCGCGTTTGCGGCAAGTGATGTTGCCGGTTAATGGACACGCGACAAGGGGCTCACCAACCATGATGGAACAGGCGGCAGAGGACGAACCGGGGGCAGAAGCGCCCTTGTTTCTTCTGTCGTTTCGTCACCGAGACGAGCTCGCCCAGATTGCGGCGCGCAGCGGATGGCAGGCAATCGCCGCCCGCCGCCCTGATAACGCCGAACAACGGTTTCTGGCCAGCGGGGCCATGATTGCTGTCGTGGATCTGCGCGGCGCGTTCGAAGAGGGGCTGGCCGCGCTGCAATCGCTAGCCGACGCTGTTGAGGTCACTGCGACGGCCCTGATGGCGCTGGTATCCCGCACGGATGTTGCGCGACTGGATGCGGTGGTGGCTGCCGGGGCCACGCACTATCTCGCCGCGCCTTTCAGCGAAGCGGAATTCCTCCAAAACCTGCGGCTTGCGGAACGACACGCGGTAAGGCTTGCCGGGGGCTGGAGCGCCGTCGAGCGGCGTCGTGCTGTCGAACGGGACGGGGTTCTTGCCTGGCAGGCTGACATACGGACACGCAAGGCTGTGGTGAGCGAGGCGCTGCGCAAGCGTCTCGGGCTCGATACGCGCGACGCGGATTCCTCGCTGCTATTGTCCCGTATCGAGCGGTCTGAACGCGAAGGCGCGCGCGCGGCCGTCCGCCGGGTGCTTGATAGCGGGCGTCCGGCAGCCTTTGTCCACAATGTGCAGGAAGGCCGTGGCGGCAGCTCCCGCGTGATCCAGCACCTCCGCTTCGATGCCGCGCGGCAAATGCTGTACGGCACGATAGAGTTTGCCGACCTTGAACTGGAAGTAAGGGGTGGTCGTGATCCGCTGACGGGATTGCGCGATGCGGCAAGCGCGCGACGCTGGATCGAGGCGCGCTTGCTGTCCGGTGCGGCGCAATTTCACGTGCTGCTGCTGTCAATTACCCGGTTCGAAATGGTCAACACCGCCTTCGGACGCGAAACGGGGGACGAACTGCTTCAGACAGTGGCGCGCCTGATCGCGCCGGTGGTGACAGATCTGGCAGGTCGCCGCGCACTGGTCGCCCGGACGACCGGGGCTGAATTCATCATTGGCTTGCCAGAGGATGCCGACGGGGATCGGGCGCAGTTGCTTGCCCAGCAACTGATCGATCTGATTGAGCGCCCCTTGCTGTGTGGCACGCATCTGATCACGCTCTCCACGCGGATCGCGATTGCCGAAAGTGTGGCGGGAGACGCGGATGCAGCGCAATTGCTGCGCCGGGCAAGCGCGGCGCTGGCCGATGCGAAAATGACCGAACAGGGCCGGATACGCATGGTCACGGGTGGCGGTGATTCCGAAGCCGCGTTTGACGAAACATTACAGTCAGACCTTAGAAATGCCCTGGATCGCAATGAAATTGAACTGCTTTTTCAGCCTCAGGTATCTGTAACGAACGGGCGGATCGTGGGTGTTGAAGCGCTGGCGCGCTGGCGGCACCCCCGACATGGCGAACTCGGTGCGGCGACTTTGTTCGCGGTTGCCGAGCAGTCGGACTATCTGCTGGCCCTCTCCGCCCATGTGCAGCAACGTGCGCTTGAGCAGGCAGCCGCGTGGCCCGAATCGCTGGCAATGCTGAGACTGTCTGTGAACATCACGGCGGAGGATATTGCCCGACCTGGCTTTGCGGCAGCCTTTCTGGAAATGGTCGATGCCAGCGGCTTCCCGCGATCCCGCCTGACCGTGGAAGTCACTGAAACCGGCCTGATTGCAGACCTGTCAGCGGCATCCACCCTGCTTGCGGAACTGCGCGCGGGCGGATGTCGGGTGGCGATTGATGATTTTGGCACCGGCTATTCGAGCCTGGCTTACCTGAAGGCGCTGCCGCTCGACTATCTCAAGATCGACAAGAAGCTGGCTGAAGACATTACCGGCTCCACCCGTGACCGGATCGTGGTGCGCGGCGTGATCGACATGGCGCGCTCTCTCGGGCTGGCAGTGATCGCGGAAGGGGTGGAAACCGAGGAGCAACTCACGTTGCTGGCGCGGGAGGGGTGCAACTATTACCAGGGCTTCCTTTGCGCGGAGGCGCTCGATGTGACAGCGCTGGAGGTGCTGGTAACGCGCTAGACTGTCACCCCAATATCTTCGCCAGCCCCTTTGACAATTGCAGCGCGCCGTTGAGCCGCGCTTTGGGATCGCCCCAGGCGCGCGTGACGGCCAACCGGTTGTCCGGACGGAGTTTCGCTATGCCATTCAGCCGCGCGACATAGGCGAGCAGGCCGGGAATATCGGGGAAACTGTCGTTCCAGAAGCTGACCAGCGCACCGCGCGGGCCAAGATCGATCTTGGCGATATGGGCTTTCTTGGCGTTGAGCTTCACCGACATCAGGGTCAGCAGATTTTCCGTGGCTTCCGGCAATTTTCCGAAGCGATCAATCAGTTCTGCCGCAAAGCTCTCAATTTCATGCAGCGATTCCAGCTCGTTCACGCGGCGATACAGGCTCATGCGCAGATCAAGATCGGGCACATAGTCATCGGGGATCAGAACTGGCGCATCGACAGTGATTTGCGGCGAAAGATCGCGCGGCCGGGCTTCGGCGAATCCGCCTGCCTTGGCGTCCATGATCGCTTCTTCCAGCAGGGACTGGTAGAGTTCGAAGCCGACTTCGCGGATATGGCCTGACTGCTCGTCCCCCAGCAGGTTGCCGGCACCACGAATATCGAGGTCATGGCTGGCGAGCTGGAAACCCGCGCCGAGCGAATCGAGGTCGGACAACACTTTCAGGCGCTTTTCCGCGGTATCTGTCATCATCCGCTCGGGCGGGGTGGTCAGATAGGCATAGGCCCGCGTCTTCGACCGCCCCACACGCCCGCGCAACTGGTATAGCTGGGCCAGGCCGAAGCGGTCCGCCCGGTTGATAATCATGGTATTGGCGCTGGGAATATCCAGCCCGCTTTCGATGATCGTGGTGGAAATCAGCACATCATATTTGCGGTCATAGAAAGCAGACATCCGCTCTTCCACTTCGCTGGCCGCCATCTGGCCATGCGCGATGACATAGCTGAGTTCAGGCACGGTATCGCGGAAGAACTGTTCGATATCCGGCAGATCGGCAATGCGCGGGGTGACGAAAAAGCTCTGTCCGCCGCGATAATGTTCGCGCAGCAGGGCCTCACGCAGAACTACCGGATCCCAGGGCATCACATAAGTGCGCACCGCCAGACGATCCACGGGCGGCGTCTGGATGACGGAAAGCTCCCGCAATCCGGACATCGCCATTTGCAGCGTGCGCGGGATGGGTGTTGCCGTCAGCGTCAGCATATGGACGTCGGTCTTAAGGGCCTTCAGGCGTTCCTTGTGGGTGACGCCGAATCTTTGCTCTTCATCCACAATCACGAGCCCGAGCCGCTTGAATTCCACGCTTTTGGCCAGAATGGCGTGGGTGCCGATCACCACGTCAATTGTGCCCGCAGTCAGCCCGTCACGCACGGACTCAGCTTCCTTGGCCGTCACAAGGCGGGACAGGCGGCCCATATTCAGAGGGAAACCACGGAATCGCTCAACAAAGGTGGTGTAATGCTGGCGGGCGAGCAGTGTCGTGGGGCAGACCAGCGCCACCTGCATCCCGGCCATAGCCGCAATAAAGGCGGCGCGCAGAGCCACTTCGGTTTTGCCGAAACCCACATCGCCGCAGACAAGGCGATCCATCGGCTTGCCGGAACCAAGATCGTCGATCACTTCGGCAATGGCGCGATCCTGATCGTCGGTTTCGGCATAGGGAAAGCGATTGACGAAATCGGGATAGCCCGTGTCCGGCTCTGCCACATCCGCCTCACGCAGCGCCCGCGCGGCGGCGGTGGCGATCAGCTCGCCCGCAATCTCGCGAATGCGTTCCTTCATCCGCGCCTTGCGGGTCTGCCAGGCGACGCCACCCAGCTTGTCGAGCGCGACGCCATCCGTTTCCGAACCATAGCGGCTCAGAACGTCGAGATTTTCCACCGGGACATAAAGCTTGTCCCCACCCGCATAGGAGAGCGCAACGCAATCATGCGGGGCATTGCCCACCGGAATTGACGTCAAGCCGTCATACCGGCCAATCCCGTGATCCTGATGCACGACCAGATCGCCGGGCGTCAGCGTCGCCAGTTCATTGAGGAAGGCGTCTGCGCTTTTCTTGCGTTTGGCACGGCGGACCAGCCGGTCGCCCAGCAGATCCTGTTCAGTCAGCAGGGCAAAACCGGGCGTTGTGAAGCCGTGATCAAGCGCCAGCACCGCGAGGGCAACCTGCCTGCGCGCGGCAACCGCCTGCGCTTCCTGCCAGCTTTCCACCGGAGTCAGCCCGGTCATGCCATGATCGGCCAGCAATCCGGTCAGCCGCTCGCGTGATCCGGGCGAGTAGGTGGCAAGGATCAACCCGCGACCGCCCAGCGCCAGTCCCTTTGCATGGGCATTGGCGGCGTCGTACAAATTGTCGCCCCGCGTCCGTTCCGGGGTAAAATCGCGTGCCGAATCTATGGCGAAATCAATGACACTGGGCGACTCCGGCTCATTGAAAGGGGTGGCAAGGTGAATTCTGTGATCGACAATCGCCGCCTCCCACGCAGCGCGTGGCAGATAAAGCGCGTGGGGCTCAAGTGGACGATAGCTTCCCGGATCGCTCGATTGCGCGCGCACGCGGTTGGCGTGATAGTCTGTGATGGCCTCAAACCGAGCGTCCGCCGCGCCCACACTGCCTGAATCGCGGACGAACAGGCAGTCCTTGCCGAGATGATCGAACAGGGTGGAAAGCTTGTCCTCGATCAGCGGCAGCCAGTGATCCATTCCCGCCAGCCGTCGCCCTTCAGATACGGCCTGATAGAGCGGATCGCCCGTGGCGGTCGCGCCGAATTGCTCGCGATAGCGGCTGCGGAAGCGCTTGATCCCGTCTTCATCAAGCAACGCTTCCGATGCGGGGAGCAGCGAGAAGGCGTCCACCCGCGCGATGCTGCGCTGATCTGCCGGATCAAAGCTGCGGATGCTTTCAATCTCGTCGCCAAAGAAATCGAGGCGCAGCCCGTGCGGCTCGCCCGCCGGAAACAGATCAACCAGTGATCCGCGCACGGCATATTCGCCCGCATCGGCAACGGTATCCGTCCGCATATAGCCATTGGCCTGAAGCAGCCCGGCCAGCCGGTCCCGGTCAATCCGTGCGCCCGGCTTCAGATGGGCGGAAAGCTGACGGATGCGGAAGGGAGTGAGGGTGCGCTGGGTGATCGCATTGATCGTGGTCAGCAACAGGCGCGGGCCGCTGGCGGTCGTCTGGAGCGCGGCGAGTGTTGCCAGCCGCTCGGACGTAGCCTTTAGCGAGGGGGAGGCCCGGTCATAAGGCAGGCAATCCCAGGCCGGGAATTGCAGTATCTCGATTTCCGGCGCGAAATAATGCGCGGTATCGGCCACGCTGCGCATCGCTGCCTCGTCCGCCGCGACATAGACAGCCGTGCTTTTGGCCGCGCGCGCCACGTCGGTCAACAGCCAGGGCAGGAAGCCTGCGGGCACGCCTGCCAGCGTCAGGGGCGCGCTGGCGGCAAGGATGCGGGGAAGCGGCTCCATCTCAGGCAGGCGGCGTCAGAAAGTCCAGGCGCTGGAATGCCTCCATAAGCGAACCTTGCCAGGGCGCAGGCACCGGCTGAACGCGCAGCACCCAAGCCATGATATCCACATCCTGTTCCTCAAGAAATTCCTCAAACCAGTTGATTTCACTATCATTCCAGTTCGCGGAGCAGGCGTTGAAGAAGCCGCCGATCATATAGTCAGCCTCTCTCGTCCCGCGATGTTCGGCGCGGAATTTCAGGCGTTTCAGGCGGGTTTCGCGATCCATATATTCCATGCGCAATTGGCCGACGGGCGTTTGTAAGCGCCTGCCGACTGGGATAGGGTGCGCCCCGATACCATGCGCCCGCAATTGCTCAATCCGCTTTTTGCCGAAATGGAAACGCTGAAAGGCGTGGGGCATGCCCTTGCGCGCCCGCTGGAGCGGCTGGGGCTCAAGCGGATGGTCGATCTGCTCTTCCATATGCCGACCGGCGTCGTCCACCGCCAGCGCGTGGCCAGGCTTGATGATGCTGCCGTCGGCTCCCACATCATCGTCGATGTAACGCCAGTCGATTACCGGCAGGGCGGCGCGCGTGGGCCGTTCCGGATCATGGCGGAAGACAGCAATGGTGATTGGCTGACGCTCACTTACTTTGGCAATGCAGGCAGTTACGCCAAGAAACTGCTGCCGATTGGCGAGAAACGCACTGTTTCCGGGCGGGTCGAGCTTTACGGGCAGGAACGCCAGATCGTGCATCCCGATTTCGTCCTGCCGCCCGAGGAAGCGGCAAAGATACACGGGAGCGAGGCGATCTATCCGCTCTCTGAAGGGCTGACTGCACGACGGCTGGGCCAGTTGGTCGAACAGGCGCTGGCCCGCGCGCCGGAACTGCCGGAATGGATTGAACCTTCGCTGCTTGCCCGGCGCGCATGGCCTGCATGGCGGCAGGCGGTGGCGCTGATCCACGGCAATCCGGAAAATGATTCCGCACGCAGCCGCCTGGCCTATGACGAGTTGTTCGCCAACCAGTTGGCCCTGATGCTCGTGCGCGCGTCTTCGCGCCAGCGGCGCGGGGTGCCGCTGAAGGGCGATGGCCGTCTGCGTGACATGCTGACGCTGCCCTACTCCGCGACTGGGGCGCAGACGCGAACGATCCGCGAGATTGAGGGCGATATGCAGCAGAGCGCGCCGATGCTGCGGCTGCTTCAGGGGGATGTCGGTTCCGGCAAGACGCTGGTGGCGCTCCACGCGCTGCTGATTGCGGTGGAGGCAGGGACGCAGGGTGCCTTGCTCGCGCCCACGGAAATCCTCGCACGCCAGCATTTCGATACGCTGTCCCGCCAGCTCGCGGGCTTGCCTGTCAATGTTGCGATCCTGACCGGGCGGGACAAAGGCCGCACGCGGGAAGCGACGCTGATGGGGCTGGCGGATGGCTCCATCCATATCCTGATCGGCACCCATGCGATTTTTCAGGATGCAGTGGCTTACAAGAATCTGGGCCTCACCGTGATAGATGAACAGCACCGATTTGGTGTGGCCCAGCGCATGTTGCTGACGCAAAAGGCCGAACGTCCGCCTCATTTGCTGGCAATGACAGCCACCCCCATCCCCCGCACCCTGACGCTGACGCATTACGGCGAAATGGATGTCAGCCGGCTTGATGAAATGCCGCCGGGGCGTCAGCCGATCGAGACGCGGGTGGTTTCAGGCGGGCGGATCGACGAAGTGGTCAACGGCCTTGCGCGTCATATCGAAGCTGGCGGGCAGGGCTATTGGGTCTGCCCGCTGGTCGAGGAGAATGAACAGAATGATCGGGCGGCGGCGGAAGCCCGCGCGGAATCGCTCACCGCGCGCTTCGGCCCGCGCATCGGGCTTGTGCATGGCCGGATGAAAGGGCCGGAAAAGGACGCGGTGATGGACCGCTTCCAGCGCGGCGATCTTTCGATTCTGGTCGCAACCACCGTGATCGAAGTGGGCGTGGACGTGCCCAACGCGACGCTGATGATCATTGAGGAAGCCGAACGGTTCGGCCTGGCCCAGTTGCACCAGTTGCGCGGGCGGGTGGGGCGCGGCAGCGGGCGTTCGGTCTGCCTGTTGCTACGGGGCGAGCGGCTGACCGACACCGCCCGTGCGCGGCTGGCGCTGATGCGGGAGACGAATGACGGCTTCCGCATTGCCGAGGAGGATTTGCGGCTGCGCGGAGCGGGGGAAATTCTCGGGACCCGTCAGTCCGGCGAAGCGCAATTCCGCCTTGCCACGCCGGAGCATGTGGCAGCGATGATCGACACTGCCACGGATGATGCTCGCCTGCTGGTGGATCGCGATGGCGGACTTACCGGCGAACGCGGGCAGGCCGCGCGGATTGCGCTCTATCTGTTCGAGCGGGACGCCGCTGTGGCGCTGCTGCGTTCGGGATAAATCGGGATGATTTTGGGGACAGTCCCTGAAGGGGCAGTCCCTGTCTTATTGCTGGAACGCGATGAAGCGTTCGAACAGTTCGGGATCAACCGGACGCGTGAAGGCGGCACCGATCCGGTCGCCCAATGCCCAGACGATCGTGGCTTCGTGCCAGCCGATCGCGGGCAGTTCGATCTGCACCCGGTCATGATCGGAAACCGGGCACGGCGTCATCGCCATCAGCCCGACCCGCGAGACATTGCAGATCCGCATGGAATAATCCGGGCGCGAATGGGCGCGGATGCGGGACCAGAGCGCGATGTCCACCCGTTCGGCGCTGCGCCGGTCAATCGCGGACATCTGCCCTGCCAGCGCGTTGGTTGCTGCACTCATTCTTGGCCCCACTTGTGTTATTACACGCCCGAAGTGGCACCTAACTCCCGAAAAAGCCGATAAATTTGAGGCTTAAGCAAGGATTAGCCATGCTGGGGGACAAGTACGCCGTGCAGCTTCTTTCCCGCAGAAATCCGCACTTCCTCAGCGTCGAGCGGCACCAGCGCGGCTTCATCCTTCACTTGTTCCCCGTTAATCCGCGCGCCGCCGCCCTTGATCAGCCGCCGTGCTTCGCCTTTGGAAGCGACCAGCCCCAGCCCGGCAAGCGCGTCCACCAGAGTGATGCTGGTGCCGGAAACCGGGAGTGTCGGCAGATCTCCGCCGGAGGTGCCTTCTTCAAAGGTCTTGCGTGCCGTTTCCGCAGCAGCGGCCGCCGCTTCTGCGCCGCGGCACAGCGCCGTGGCAGCATTGGCCAGTTCCACCTTGGCCGCATTGATTTCCGAACCCTGCAGCGCTTCCAGCCGGGCTATCTCGTCAAGTGGCATATCAGTGAAAAGCCGCAGGAAGCGGCCGACATCGGCATCCTGCGTGTTCCGCCAGAATTGCCAGTAATCATAGGCCGGCATGGATTCGTCGTTCAGCCACACCGCGCCTTGGGCGGTCTTGCCCATCTTGCCGCCATCGGCCAGCGTGATCAGCGGTGTCGTCAGCCCGAACACTTCGGTGCCGTCCATCCGGCGGGACAGTTCGATCCCGTTGACGATATTGCCCCATTGATCCGATCCGCCCATTTGCAGGCGACAGCCGACGCGCCGGGACAGCTCGAGAAAGTCATAGGCTTGCAGGATCATGTAGTTGAATTCGAGGAAGGTCAGCGGCTGTTCGCGATCAAGCCGCAGCTTCACGGAATCGAATGCCAGCATCCGGTTGATCGTGAAGTGCCGCCCCACATCGCGCAGGAACGGCACATATTCTAGCGTATCAAGCCAGTCGGCATTGTTGACCATCACGGCGTCGGTCGGTCCGTCGCCAAAAGTCAGGAAGCGTTCGAACACGCGCCGGATCGACGCGATATTGGCGTTGATGTCGTCATTGGAAAGCAGTTTGCGGCTTTCATCCTTGCCCGAAGGATCACCCACCTTGGTGGTGCCGCCGCCCATCACGACAATCGGCTTGTGGCCTGCCGCTTGCAGTCGGCGCAGCATCATGATCTGCACCATCGAGCCGACATGGAGCGAAGGCGCTGTCGCATCAAAGCCGATATAGCCTGGCACAACCTGGCGTGCGGCAAGCGCATCCAGCCCCGCTGCATCGGTCATCTGATGGATATAGCCGCGCGCATCAAGCGTCGCTAAGAGTTCTGAAGTGTAGTTCGTCATGGCGCGGGGCGCTTATCACGGGAGGTTTGACTTGGGTAGGGGATTGGGGGGCGAACGCCATTTCAGCGCGGCTGCATGCCTGTGCGCGTAATCCTCACGCCGCATCCCGATACGCCTTGCGCCGCTCTGACGGGCATTGACGTGGAAATCACCCGGCTGCCCGAAGCGGGGCTGGAACTGCATTATTTCGTGATGGGCTCCATCCGCGATGTCCGCTGGCCTGCCGAAACCGCGCCTGAGCGCCGGGACAGGCTGTGGGAACATAGTTGTTTCGAGGTGTTCGTTTCTGCGGGGGACAGGCCGGGCTATTATGAATGCAATCTCTCGCCCTCGACCAGTTGGGCGGCCTATCGTTTCAGTGATTATCGCGCGGGCATGCAAGTGGCGGTCACAGCCGCCGCGCCGGATATCAGTTCGCGGATCACGGCCAAAACCCATGTGCTGCGCGCCACGGTGCCGCTGGCCAATCTGCACGGCCTGCCCGAACAGCCGGACTGGCATATCGGCCTTTCCGCCGTAATCGAGCAGATGGATGGCACGAAGAGCTATTGGGCATTGGCACACCCGCCGGGCAAGCCCGATTTCCACCACAGGGATTGCTTTGCCCTGCAACTCACGCCACCGGAGGCTGCATGAAATTCGGTATTGATCGCCTTCTGGCCGACCCAGCCTTGCGCGCGCCTCTTGAGGGGCAGCGTGTTGCCCTGCTTGCCCATCCGGCATCCGTAACCGAAGACCTGACGCATTCGCTTGATGCGCTGATGGCGTGTGGACTGAAGGTTTCGGCGGCGTTCGGCCCGCAGCACGGCCTGCGCGGGGACAAGCAGGACAACATGATGGAATCGCCGGATTTCACTGATCCGGAACACGGCATTCCGGTGTTCAGCCTTTATGGCGAAGTCCGGCGGCCGACCGGGCAATCGATGGGCACCTTCGATACGATCCTGATTGACTTGCAGGATGTCGGCTGCCGGATCTACACCTTCATCACCACGCTGCGCTATGTTCTGGAAGCGGCAGCGGAGCACAAGAAGTCCGTCTGGGTTCTGGATCGCCCCAATCCTGCCGGTCGCCCTGTTGAGGGGCTGACGCTGCGCGAAGGCTGGGAGAGCTTTGTCGGGGCAGGCCCGATGCCGATGCGGCACGGGCTGACTTTGGGAGAACTCGGCCACTGGTTCATCAAGACGCTGAATCTGGATGTCGATTACCGGGTGATTCCGATGCAAGGCTATCAACCGGATGCCGCGCCCGGGTTCGGTTGGCCGCTGCATGAGCGGATCTGGATCAACCCCAGCCCCAACGCGCCCAATCTCAACATGGCGCGGGCCTATGCCGGCACGGTGATGCTGGAAGGGGCGACGCTTTCCGAAGGGCGGGGCACCACCCGCCCGCTCGAAATTTTCGGCGCGCCCGATATCGATGCGGCAAAGGTGATTGCGGAGATGCGCAAGCACGCGCCGCACTGGCTGAAGGGCTGCATCCTGCGTGATATCTGGTTTGAACCAACCTTCCACAAGCATGTCGGCGCGCTGTGCAGCGGTGTGCATGTTCATGCCGAAGGGCCGGGTTATGATCATCACGCATTCCGCCCCTGGCGGGTGCAGGCGCTCGCTTTCAAGGCGATCCGTGCGCTGTATCCCGATTATCCCCTGTGGCGCGATTTTCCTTATGAATATGAATTCGGCAAACTGGCGATCGACGTGATCAATGGCGGTCCGGCCTTGCGCGAATGGGTGGACGATTCGGGCGCGACGCCCGCTGATCTGGATGCGCTGACGGTGCCGGATGAATTGGCTTGGGCAGAAGCGCGCACCCCGTATCTGCTTTATTGAGGCGCATACCGGAAATTTTCCGATGAAAGGCATTTCCCTCTTGAATTGTAGGAGTTTGCCTCTTATCTGGTTCGGATGCCCGGGTCGCAAGGCGCGGGTTCTTTGAACCGTGAATATTTTCGTCTCAGCTCCTCGCGGGCAGGGCAGCGCTATGGCCCCAGAACCGGGCGGTTTTTGGCCAAACCACTGCCATCCTCTACGACGCTGATGACAGGGTGCGGCATCATCCCGTAGGATAACACCATCAGGGAGGCAGATCATGACCACAATGGCACGGCGGACACTTTTCAAGGGAGCCGCAGCGATGGGCGCGGCCAGCGCGCTGTCCCTCGCCACAGCCAGGGCCGCGTCTGCGGATGATCTCCCCAATCTGGGTGCCAGGGCGGTGCCGATAGACGCGGCCGAGCGGGCGGGGCGGCTGGCGCGGGTGCAGGCATTGATGGCCAGGGCAGGCATTGGCGCGCTGCTGGTGGAACCCGGGTCAAGCCTGGTCTATTTCACGGGCGTCGAATGGTGGCGCAGCGAGCGGCTGACTGCCGCGCTGATCCCGGTCGAAGGCGCGCCGTGCGTCGTCACGCCCTTCTTTGAAGCGCCTTCAATCCGGGAGTCGCTCGCAATTCCGGCTGAAATCCGGACATGGAATGAAGATGAAAACCCCCTCGCGCTCGTTGCGGGCTGGCTGAAAGAACGCAGGCTGGCGGCGAGGCCGGTCGCGATCGAGGAAACGGTGCGGCATTTCATCCTTGATGGCCTGCAAAGGGCGCTGCCGGGTGTGCGGGTCGTCTCCGGCGCTGGTGTGGTGCGGGGATGCCGGATGCACAAGACGCCCGCCGAAATTGCGCTGATGCAGTTGGCCGCTGACATCACGATTGCTTCGTTCACATATGTCGCGCCCCGGATCGAACGGGGCATGACGCCTGCCCAGATCAACGCGATGCTGGCCGCAGCGACGGAAAAGCTGGGCGGGCAGGGCGGTGACGGGCTGGTGCTGCTGGGCGAAGCCAGCGCCTATCCCCACGGATCAGGCAAGCCGCAAGCGGTGCGCGATGGCGAAGTGATTTTGCTCGATTGCGGCTGTTCGGTGGGGGGCTACCAATCCGACATTTCCCGCACCTTCGTTTTTGGCGAGCCGACCAAGGCCCAGCGCAACGTGTGGGCGCAAGTGCGACAGGGACAGCAGATCGCGATGGAGGCGGCACAGATCGGCCGCGCGGCCGGCAGTGTCGATGATGCCGTGCGCGCTGCCTATCAGAAATGGGGTTATGGCCCCGGTTACAAGCTGCCCGGCCTGTCCCACCGCACCGGGCATGGCATCGGGATGGACGGGCATGAACCGGTGAACCTCGTCCACGGCGAAGCGACGCTGCTGGCGCCAGGCATGTGTTTCTCCAACGAACCGGGCATCTATATTCCCGGCCAGTTCGGGATCAGGCTGGAAGATTGTTTCCACATGACGGAGGTCGGGCCGCAGTGGTTTTCCGTGCCGCCTTCCTCGATCGACAAGCCGTTCGGATAACCCTCATCGTTATTGCGAGGAGCATAGCGACGAAGCAATCCAGCATGCCGGGCCCAGTATTGGATTGCTTCGCGTCGCTCTCAAAGGCAATCAAGGGTCGCGTTTTCCTGCCCTACAGCGCGCGTTCCATCGCGCAACGGTGCACCGTGCTGGATTGCCCGGCAAGGCATGCCTTCAGCTTGGGCGATGTTTCGTCCGCACCCAATATGCGAAAGCCAAGCCTTTGATAATAGGGCGCGTTCCACGGCAAGGTGCGATCCGTGGTCATGGTCGCGGTGCGGTATCCACGGTCAAAGGCTTCTGAGAGCGCCGTTTCGATCAATTCCCGCCCGATGCCCCGGCGCTGGTGGCTACGCGCCACAGCCAGTTCATGGATATAGAAATCCCCGTCCATCTGTTCGGCCAGAAGAAAGCCCGCAATCGCGCCTCCGGCTTCCGCCACCCACAGATTGTCGCTGCGCGCGGCTGTGGCCAATTGCCCCGCGCCCGTCGTTTCGCCGACCGCCCACGCCATATGTGTGCCGGCAAACAGATTGCCTGCCGAACGTTCCACTGCGTTGATGCCCGTAATATCGGCATCCGTGCCGAAGCGGATATGGGTCAATGCTTGCGCACCAGCTCGCGCATCGCGCTGTCCAGCCCTTCGAGCGTCAGCGGATACATGCGATCCTTCACCAGTTCCTTGATCAGCTTGGTGGACTGGGAATAGCCCCAATGCGCTTCCGGCGTGGGGTTCAGCCAGATGGTCGCCGGATAGGTATTGTTGATCCGCTGCAACCACACTGTCCCCGATTCCTCGTTGAAATGTTCCACCGATCCGCCCGGATGGCTGATTTCATAGGAGCTCATAGCCGCATCGCCGATGAATATCACCTTGTAATCATGCGGAAATTTATGGAGCACATCCCATGTGGGGGTGCGTTCGGAAAAGCGGCGCTTGTTATCCTTCCACACCCCTTCATACAGGCAGTTGTGGAAATAGAAGAATTCCAGATTCTTGAACTCGCTGGTTGCCGCGCTGAACAGCTCCTCGCACAGCTTGATGAACGG
>JANOAJ010000057.1:0-33345 GCA_031411035.1 Sphingomonadales bacterium | reverse complement strand
GATCAGGTCCATGCCGTTGAACCCGACATCGTCGAGCCGCCCGACGAATGGCGAAATAAAGTTCGCCCCCGCCTTGGCCGCGATCAGCGCCTGCGCCGCCGAGAAGCAGAGCGTGACGTTGACCATCGTCCCGTCCGAGGTCAGCGCCTTGCAGGTCTTGAGCCCGGCCGGGGTCAGCGGTACCTTGATCGCGATATTGTCGGCGATCTTACGCAGCACCTCGGCCTCGCGCATCATCCCCTCATGATCGAGCGCGACCACCTCGGCCGAGATCGGGCCGGGGCAGATGGCGGCGATCTCGCGCACCGTCTCGACGAAATCGCGCCCCGACTTCTTGATCAGCGAGGGATTGGTGGTGACGCCGTCGAGCAGCCCGGCCTCGGCCAGCTCCCTGATGTCGGCGATTTCGGCGGTGTCGGCGAAGAATTTCATGGGAATGAGGCTTTCAAAGGGGGCGACGCGGGCGCTGTTTAGCCGAAATCGACTTGATGACAATGCTTCCTTTACCGCCCGGATCAATCGGGACGGCAGCGCTGGCCAGTGCCGTAACAATCAGTGCTTCGACCTGCGGGTCATTCAGCGTTTCCGGCCCGGCAAGGCGGATGCTGCGCACCCGGCTGCCGCTGCCCTGAAGCAAATGTGCAGGATCATCCAGACCGGCGCCTTGCAGGAAAAACAGCGTGACCCAGCGGGGATAGGCAGCAATGGAGAGGATCGCTTGCCCGGCCTTTTCACCCGGCGCAAAGCCAATGGCGAGCGCGTTGAAGTTATCGTAAACCAGAACCATCGCGCCAGGCAGCCGCGCGCGCAATCGGGCAAGCACGGCGTGTGTCTGCGCCGCGATTTCCGGCGTATAGCGGGCGATGAAGCCGTCCAGTTCGGGGTTACCGCTGCTGGCCATCACCGCTTCCCAACTGGCGGACGAGCCACAGCCAGAGCAGCGGCGGCAGAATGACCTCAGTCACCCACAATGCCATCACCTGCCAGGATGGGGCGCCGTGCGCGAGAAAGGCAAGGCCGCGCGCCAGCCCTGCCATGAAGAAAACCGCCAGCAGCAGGCGGAGAATGGCTGCATGACGCCGCACATCATTGGCGCACAGCCACAGCAACGCGGCATAAAGAAGGAAGGAGGCCCCGTAAAACCGGTTCTGGCTGTCCAGCGTCGGGTCAATGATCGCAGGCACGGGCGCGCCAATGATCCCGTCGCCTGAAACGCCCAGCAGCACATGGATCAGCCCCGGCACCAGACAGCCAAGGGCAAAGACGCGCAAAGCGATCCGCAATGACATGATGCCTCCCCGTAAAGCCCGAAGCCTAACGACCAAAGAGACGATGTGCATGCAAAAAAGGGATTCCGGCATTCGCCTAATTGCCGGTAAGGGCGTCCCATGTCCCGTGCCCGTGTTCTTATCCTCAACCCCGCCCTTGGCCCGCTTGATTACCGGGTGCCTTACGGCATGACGGTGGAACCGGGCAGCATCGTGCTGGCACCGCTTGGCCCGCGCCAGATGGTGGGCGTGGTGTGGGAAGAAGACGCCATGCCTTCACTGGCGGAAGTCGGCGATAACCGCTTGCGCAACATCATCAGCGTGTTTGATGTGCCGCCAATTGGCGCGCCGTTGCGGCGGCTGATCGAATGGACGGCGAATTACTATCTCTCCCCCCCGGCGGCCGTGCTGCGAATGGCGCTGTCGTCCGCAGCCGCACTGGAAGGATCGCCGACCGTTGTGGAATACCGCCTGACCGGGGTGGTGCCCGACAAGCTGACGGCGCAACGCGCGCAGGCCATTGAGCGGATTGGCGAGCGGCAGGGGCTGGTCAGGGAACTGGCAATGATTGCCGATGTGTCAGACGCCGTGATCCGGGGGCTGGTGAAGCTGGGGGTGCTGGAAGCCGTGTCCGTATCCACTGATACGCCGTTCACCCCGCCTGACCCCGAACATCACCACCCGGCCCTGTCGGATGCGCAGGCCGCCGCGTCCGGCTGGCTGGTGGATGCCGTCAAGGCGCAGGAATTTGCGCCGGTGCTGCTCGATGGCGTTACCGGGTCAGGCAAAACGGAAGTTTATTTCGAGGCCATTGCCCAAGCCGTGCGGATGGGCCGGCAGACGCTGGTGCTGCTGCCCGAAATCGCGCTGACCGAGCCGTTCCTGCGACGCTTTGAAGCGCGGTTCGGGCATTTGCCGGTGGCCTGGCATTCGGACTTGCGCCAGTCCCAGCGCCGCCGGGCGTGGCGCGCGATTGGCAGCGGGGAAGCGCTGGTGACCGTCGGCGCGCGCTCTGCCCTGTTCCTGCCCTATCGCAATCTGGGGCTGATCATCGTTGATGAAGCGCATGAAACGAGCTTCAAGCAAGCCGAAGGCGTGCAATATCACGCCCGTGACGTGGCCGTGATGCGGGGCCGGTTTGAAAGCTGCCCGGTGGTTTTGGCCAGCGCCACCCCGGCCATCGAAACGCGCCAGCAGGTGGCCCAGGGCCGCTATGCCGAACTGAAACTGCCGGGGCGGTTTGGCGTGGCGGAAATGCCGGAGATTGCGGCGATCGATCTCACGCAAGATCCGCCTGAACGCGGGCGCTGGCTGGCACCAACGCTGGTCACCGCGATGACGGAAGTGCTGGCGCGCGGCGAACAGAGCCTGTTGTTCCTCAACCGGCGCGGCTTTGCCCCGCTGACCTTATGCCGCCATTGCGGCCACAGGTTCCAATGCCCCAATTGCACGGCATGGATGGTGGAGCACCGGCTGCTCCAGCGGCTGCAATGCCATCATTGCGGCCACGCCATGCCGCCGCCCCGCGCCTGCCCCGAATGCCATGAGGAAGATGCGCTCGTCGCTTGCGGCCCCGGTGTGGAGCGGATTGCCGACGAAGTCGCGCTGCTGTTCCCCGAAGCGCGGCGGGCAGTGGTGACGTCCGACACGCTCTGGTCTCCGGCCAAGGCAGCAGAGTTTGTCGGCAAGATGGAAGCCGGGGAAATCGACATTGTGATCGGCACCCAATTGGTCACCAAAGGCTATCACTTTCCCAACCTGACTTTGGTCGGGGTGGTGGACGCGGATCTGGGCCTGCAGGGCGGCGATCTGCGCGCGGCGGAGCGCAGCTTCCAGCAGATCATGCAGGTGGCGGGCCGGGCCGGGCGCGGGGAGAAACCGGGCCGGGTGTTCGTCCAGACGCATGAGCCCGATGCGCCGGTGATCCGGGCGCTGATCTCTGCTGACGCGGAGGGCTTTTACGCGGCCGAAACGGAAAGCCGCAAGGAAGCGGGCGCGCCGCCCTTTGGCCGGTTTGCCGCCATTGTGGTGTCATCCGAAGATCTGAAGGATGCGCAGAACACCGCCATCCTGATCGGCAAGTCCGCGCCCGAAGTGGAAGGCATGCACGTCTATGGCCCGGCCCCCGCCCCGCTCGCCATGCTGCGCGGCCGCCACCGCCAGCGCCTGCTGGTCCATGCCCGCCGCGCGCTTGACGTGCAGGACGTACTGCGAGACTGGCTCGGCGCGCTTGAATGGCCCCGCAGCGTGCGCGTGACCGTGGATGTTGATCCCTATTCTTTTGTGTGATCTTCGTGGGCCAGAAGTGACAGATAGTCGCGGGCTCCATTAAGGATATGGAGGATTTCCACCTGGTCGTTGGCGATCCGGTATAGGATGAGATAACCCTTGTGCAGACACCGTCTGACGCCTTCGTGCGCAAAACCTTCTGCGAACGGATAGAGCCGCGCACGTTCACCGATGGCCAGCGCCTTGACTTCGAGTTCCGCCACAAAGCGAAGGGCGTAAGCGGGACTGTCCACAGCAATCCATTCGCCAATCTCGTAAAGGTCTGCCTCTGCATTGGCCGTGAAGAAAATATTCATGGATGATCTTGATCGATCATCGCCGCATAACGTGCCTTGAGTTCGGCAAACACTTGTTCGGCCGGTTTGACCCGACCAGCCTTCGCATCCGCTATGCCTTCGGCAATCGCCGCGTTCACCTTGGCCAGCCGCGCTTCGCGATCTTCGACCAGGCGCACGCCCTCACGCAGCACTTCGCTGCGCGAGCCGTAGCGGCCAGCCTTGACCAGACGATTTACCGTCGCTTCGAGCGGGGCACCGAGATTGACACTGCTTGGCATGATCTGACTCCTCAAACGCAGTTTAGCCGCATTGATAATTGTTATCAATGAACATGTGTCGCTTTTGCTTCCCCCGAAGACTGCGTCCGGCTAATCAGCCGCGATGCCGCGCAGACAACAAATCCGTTCCGCCCTGCGCGAATTTCTGGCGAGTGAGGCATCGGGCGGCATTCTGTTGATGGCTGCCGCCGGGCTGGCGCTGGTGCTGGCCAACAGCCGCTGGGCGGAGGCGTACCAGCATCTGATCCACTGGCAGATCGGCCCCTTCTCCTTTCAGCACTGGATCAACGATGCCTTGATGGCGCTGTTCTTCCTGCTCGTCGGGCTGGAGATCAAGCGGGAGTTTGTGGACGGGCATCTTGCCACCTGGGCGGATCGCCGCCTGCCCGTGATTGCCGCCATTGCCGGGATGGCCGCGCCTGCCTTTGTCTATCTGGTGGTGACGCGCGACAGTGCGGGGCTGGCACGCGGCTGGGCGATCCCGGCGGCGACCGACATTGCCTTTGCGATTGGCGTGCTGGCTTTGCTCGGCAGTCGCGCGCCCGCGTCGCTCAAACTGTTCCTGACAACCGTGGCGATTGTGGATGATATGGGCGCGGTGGCCATCATCGCGCTGGCCTATACGCACGCGATCAGCGGCCCGGCCTTGCTGGCGGCACTCGCCATTCTGGCTGTGATGTGGGGCATGAACCGGGCGGGCGTATCACGGCCCCTATGGTATTTCCTGGGGTTTGCCGTCTTGTGGGGCGCTGTCATGGCCTCAGGCGTTCATGCCACTGTGGCGGGCGTGCTGGCCGCGCTGATGGTGCCGCTGCGCCCCACCCCCGCCGCACCGGACGCCGAGGATTCGACTCTCCACCGCATGGAACACATTCTGCAAAAGCCGGTGGCCTGGGGGATTGTGCCGCTGTTCGGCTTTGCCAATGCCGGGGTGGCGCTGGGCGGGGTCAGCCTGCTGGCACCGCTGCCGCTGGCCATCGCGCTGGGGCTGTTTCTGGGCAAGCAGGCAGGAATTTTCGGCAGCGTCCGCCTTGCCGTGGCGCTTGGCATTGCCCGGAAACCGGCGAAATCGAGCTGGCTTCAGGTGTATGGGGTTGCCCTGTTGTGCGGCATTGGCTTTACGATGAGCCTGTTCATCGGCGGTCTGGCCTTTGCGGATCCGGCGCTGGCGGACGAAGTGAAAACCGGGGTACTCGCGGGGTCGCTGCTGTCCGCGCTGGCAGGCTATGGCGTGCTTCGCATGGCGAAACAATAATCGCGTCATTGCAGGTTCATCGAAAAGCTGGAATGAAGCGCGCATGAGACTCGCGCCTGTTCTTGCTGCCGCTATCGCGGCCCTCTCCCTCGCGTCCCCCGGCTCTGCGGCGGAAGAGCGGATCCTGACGATCTTTGGCAAGGACGCGTGCCCTGCCAACACCATCTGCGTCCGCGCGCCGGAAGAGGAACGGTACCGCATCCCCAAGGCGTTGCGTGATCCCGCCAAGACCCCGGATGCCACAAGCTGGAGTGCGCGGTCCGCCGCCACATTGTCCGAAGGCAAAAGCGGTACCGGCAGTTGTTCCACCACGGGCCCTGGCGGCTGGACCGGATGCTGGGCCGAACAGATGCGCAAGGCCCGCGCCGAAGCCAAGGCCGCCGCAAAAGCGGCGCCTGAGGTGCCCTAGGCCCAGTTCAGCCTTTCTCCGCCGCAATCCAGTCATCAATCTGGCGTTCCAGCACGTCAAGCGGCACAGGCCCCTGCCCCAGCACGGCATCATGGAAGCGGCGCAGATCGAATTTCGCGCCCAGCGCCTTTTCCGCCCGCGCGCGCAGTTCGCGGATCTTGAGTTCGCCAATCTTGTATCCCAGCGCCTGGCCCGGCCAACTGATATAGCGGTTCACCTCCGCCTCGATATTGGCATCGCTGAGCGCCGTATTATCCCGCATATAGGCAATGGCCTGCGCCTTCGGCCAGCCTTTCGCGTGCATGCCGGTATCGACGACCAGGCGACAGGCGCGCCACATCTCGAATGACAGCCGCCCCATATTTTTCTCGGGCGTGTCATAAATGCCCATCTCGATCCCCAGATGCTCGGTATAGAGCGCCCAGCCTTCGACAAAGGCCGTAAAGCCCGCCGCATATTTGCGGAATTCGGGCAGCGGCAGTTCCTGCTGCAAGGCAATCTGGTTGTGATGGCCGGGCACCGATTCATGCGCGGTCAGTGCCGGATATTCCCACAGGGGCCGCTGATCGAGCTTGGACGTATTCACATAATAATTGCCCGCGATCCCACTTTCGGGCGAGCCCGGGCTGTAATAGGCGGATGTGGTGGTGGGCGCGATTTCCTTCGGGATTTCCTTCACCCCGTAAGGCAGGCGCGGCAGCTTGCCGAAAAATTCCGGCAGCTTGCCATCGATGATCTTGGCCTGACGGCTTGCCACGGCAAGCAGCTCTTCGGGCGTTTTGGCAAAATAACGCGGATCCGTGCGCAGTTTGGTGATCATCGCTTCGCGGCTGGGATAGCCCGCATCCTTGGCCACCTGTTCCATTTCCGCTCTGATCCGCGCGACTTCCGACAGGCCGAGCGCGTGGATCTGATCCGGCGTCATGTCTGTGGTGGTTTCCGCCCGGGCGCGGAACGCGTAATAGGCCGGGCCTTCGGGCAGGGTTGAGGCACCAATCGTCTGGCGGCATTTTGCTTTGTAGGTTTTCGCGTAAAAATCGGCGAATTTCCCATATTCGGGCGTCAGCACATCCCGGATGATGGCCACCGCGCGGGCCTGCATCACTTTCCAGTCCGCTTCGGATATGTCAGCGGGCCTTGGCTTGGTGAAGGGCGCATAGAAGCGCGTTTCCTCCGCCTTGCCCGCCACTGCCCCGGTAATCGTGTTCTCAAACCCGCCCAGCGCGGCGCAGGGCTGGACATAGCCCTTGGCCACCGCCTGTTTCGTGATCGCCAGCGCATCGCCGTTCAGCTTGGGATACAGCGCCAGTCTGGTGACATAGCTTTCATAATCGGCGCGTTTGTAGAAAGGCAGGCCATCAGCCAGCCCGGCAAAATTCTGGTGCCAGCCGGCATAGGTGGAAAACAGCATCATCCGTTCGCCGTAGCGATTGCCTTCCACCTGATCGGAGAGGATCCGGACAAGCACGCCCTTGTTGGTGCGTTCGTCGGGGGAAAGCTGCGCGTCGGGCAACGCCTTCAGCCGATCGATAAATCCCTGCGCGGTGGCCGCGTCGCGATCCTGCGCGGCAAGGCTTATATCGGGCAGTTGGTCATCATAATCCCGCACCCCGAGCGAGGTCGCCAGCACGGGACTGGCCTTCAGCGTCCAGGCCCATTCTTCCTTGATGATACCGGCCAGATCCTGTGATGGCGTTGCCGATACAGGCTGCGCCATCATCAGACCCAGTGCCAAAGCCCATCGCGATACCCATTGTCCCGTCACAGTCGCCCGTCCTCTTCGCTGTCCATGTGCCGCAGGCTTGCACAGGCCCCGCCACACCGCAAGCCGCTTGCCACTGGCCCTGGCGCACGCTTATGTTCACCGGGCCGGTTATTTCGGCATCACAGGGGGAAGGGATGACGGTTTCGGGCATCGCGCGATCCGCCCGAACGGCGTCCGCTGTGATCCAGTTCACATGTTGTAACAATCAGTTAGGACTAGTATCAGCCCACAAGGCGTTCCTGATCATATCTCTGACAGGACATGGAGGTGGACTTGGCCAGTTACCGGACAGTGTTCACAGCCCGTCGGGCAGGCTTGGGTGCCGCAGCGTGGCCCGCCGTGCCTCTTCCTGGTCTCGCCGCTGAACCGGGGATGATCTGAACCAATGCGGCTGAAACTTGTCATCCTGAATCATGACCAGTTGCCAAACGGCGCATCGACGCGGTTTGAGATTGACGGCAGGAGCGCCATCATCGGCCGGTCACCCAAGGTTGACTGGACTCTGCCGGATGCAAAGAACATCATTTCCGCGCATCATTGCGCGATCAGTTTTCGCGGCGGCCAGTATTTCCTGACTGATGTCAGCACCAATGGCACATTGGTAAACGGCAAGCCGCTGGTCGGCCAGCACCGGCTGGTTGACGGCGATACGATTGCGATCAACCAGTACCGGATTGCGGCAACGGTTGAAATGACGCCGGAAGCACCGGCAACCGCTGATAGCGGCAGGCAGGCAACAGCGCCGGTGCGCGCAGGCGCCACTTCGAAGCCCACAGCGCCGGTGGCCCCGGCTGTTCCCGAAACGCCTCCCGTGCCAGCGACGCCGGCACCTGCGCGCGGGGATGATGTGTGGCAGCGCATGGCCGCTGAAAATGCGGTCGATTGGGCGCGGGGCGGATTCGGCGTGCCCTATGCGCAGGCCGATGCCCCGCACAGCAATGCGCCGTTGCAGGCAGAACCCATGACAGATGTGTTTCTGGCCGCAGCCGGGCTGGTGCGATCAGACATCAAAACCGGTGATGCCGCGTTGCAAGCCACAGTCGGGCGGCTGGTGAAGCGGCTGGTCTCGGGCCTGGTCGTGATGCTGGAAGCCCGCGCGCGGGCCAAATCGCAAATGGGCGCGCAGCCAACCAATCTGGAATTTGAAGGCAATAACCCGCTGAAATTTGCGCGCACTCCCGAACAGGCGCTCACCCAACTGATCAACCCGCCCGAACGGGGCTATATGGCCAGCGACAGCGCGATCGAGGATGCGTTCCTTGATCTGCAGGCCCATCAGCTTGCCACGCTGAAAGCAATGCAGGGAGCGCTTCGTTCAACCCTTGACCGGTTTTCCCCCACGGCCATCCGGCAACGGGGCAAGGCGAACGGGTTGCTTTCGCGGTTGATGCCCACGGCCCGCGATGCCGCCTTGTGGCGCGCCTATGAAAAGGATTTTGGCGGGGTTGCTTCGGGCTCTGACGAAGCGTTCATGCAGGTATTCGGAATGGAATTCCGCAACGCCTATGAAGAACAAATGCGCGCGCAGGAAAAGCGCGGCTGATCTGGTTACCGGTTGTTGCGCTTCCAAAGCGCAAGGGGAATGATCATTGCCAGCATTGAGAGGCTGGTGGCTAAGCTGGCATTCAGCCCCTCAATCGATCCGCCCCAGATCGCGAGCCCGGAAATGTCATAATCAATCAGCGATCCGAATGCACCGACCCCGGGATTGGGATCAAGCCCCAGCCCCAGTTGTTCGGTGCCATTCCAGGCAAAGTGCGCGGCAAGCGGTGCAGCAAGCCCGCCGCTTCTGAGCGCCAGCAGCCCGAAAAACAGTCCGGCCAGAAGGATGTTGAGAAAACTGAGCGGATCCCGCGCGCCACCAAAGAAATGCAGCGCGGCAAAGGCAGCGGACGTGACCGCGAGACCAGCCATATTCCCCCATTCATCCGCAACAAGCGGCTGGAGCCATCCGCGAAAGAACAGTTCTTCCGCAGCCGTCTGGAACAATATCGTCAGCACACCGACCGACAGCAATCCCGCCCCCGTCGCCACTGATACCGCCGCGATGCTCGCCTGGTCCTTCAACAGGGCAACCGCGAAGCTGAGCAGCAATCCGCCTGCACCCAGCCCAAAACCCAGCACGGACGCGCGCCACACGGCCAAAGGCTGCGCAGCATCCGGCACCGGAAACCAGCGGCGTCCGACAATGGCGATCGCGATCACCCCGGCAAAGACCATCCCGTTGGCCACAATCGCAAACACGGCCGGATCAGGCTGGCTGGCCGTGGCGGGGGCGGAATAGAGCATTTCGACCAGTCTGCCCGCCAGCCAGACCCACAGCCCGACCCCCAGCAGCGAACCCGCCACCGGGACAAGCATCATGCCCTTTCTGGTTTGGCTGGGGATGGGCGCGGCACCAGACAGCGGTCGCTCGCCGAGCAGCTCCGCCAGGACGTCAGTCTCGCCCATTGCACCCTTTCCTTTGAACCATTGTTGCGCCCATCATAACTATCCGGATTCAAACAGGAAATCGAAATTCTTGCGGCACCGAATCGGGAAACACAAAAGCTGATGATAACGGCGTTCCCGTGTCGCACAGTGCGGCAGATCACAGCAGCGATCCCGTGGCATCCTCTCTTTTTGTCTGTGCGGGAACGATAGCGGTCTCTTGGGCGTTGATCACCACCCCCGTTCATGACACAGGACGCTGCAGTGCATCATGACCGACGATGATATTCTTCTGGCCCAAAGGCTTGCCGATGCGGCTGGTGCGGCTATCCGTCCCTATTTCCGCGCCGAATTCGGGCTGGAAAGCAAGGGTGATTCCACGCCGGTAACGCTTGCGGACAAGGCCGCCGAAACCGCTATCCGCAGATTGCTGGTGGCCGAACGCCCGCGTGATGGCATCATTGGCGAGGAATTCGGCACAGAGCGGGAGAGCGCTTCACGCCAATGGGTGATCGATCCGATCGACGGCACGACCAGCTTTGTGGCCGGGCGTCCGATATTCGGCACGCTGATCGCCCTGATGCAGGACGGCTGGCCCGTGCTGGGCATTATTGATCAGCCCATATTGAAGGAACGCTGGGTGGGTGCCGCCGGGCGGCCGACGACGTTCAATGACAGGCCGGTGCGAACGCGTGCCTGCCGCGCACTTTCCGAAGCCATTCTTTCCACCACCAGCCCCAATTGCTTTTCGGCCCATGAAGGCGAACATTTCATGGCGCTGGCCCAGAAAACGGCGCACCGGCGGCTGATCTGGGGCGGGGATTGCTATAACTACGCCCTGCTGGCCAGCGGGCATGTGGACATTGTGGTTGAGGCCGGATTGAAGCTGCATGATTTTGCCGCGCTGATCCCTGTCGTGGATGGCGCAGGCGGGATGATGTGCGACTGGGCAGGCGAACCGCTGAGTGCCGATAGCGCCGGCGACGTGATCGCGCTGGGTGATGCGGCGCGACTGGAGGATGTGCTGGAGGGGCTGGCCTGCGCGCATGAGTGAGGTTGTGATCGAGTTTGCGATGCCGGACGAGCGGTTGCGGCCCTATATCTCCACCTACTGGCAGATGACGGTAACCGGGGAGGGTGTGGTCGAAGACTGGCTGCACCCTGAATGGGCCAATATCCGGCTTGCGCTCGATACGCCCTGGCAATTTGGCCCGTCTCCCGACGCGCTGCACCGCTTGTCCACTGCGATCATCCACGGCCCCACCAGCCATCCGACCTTTATTCGCGGACAGGCAGGCGGCGCATTCGGCATCGGCATTTTGCCGACCGGCTGGAACCGGCTGTGGAAAGCCGATGCCAGCCGCTTTGCCGATCAGGTGCTGCCGCTTGATACGCTGATGGGGCGCGCGGCAGACGCCTTGTCCGATGCCTTGCGCGCTGCGCCTGATCTGGCGGCGCGGGCACGCATTTCCGATGCGGCGCTGCTGGCCCTGCTGGATGCGCGCGCGGCGAGCGCTTTCGACCAGCAGGTTGCCGCCTTTTTCCAGGTGCTGACTGACCCGGCCAGCGCCACCGTTGAACAGATCACTGCCACGCTGGGGCTGCCGCAATCCCGGCTGGCGCGGCTTTCCAAACGGGGGTTCGGCTTTCCGCCGAAACTGCTTTTGCGCCGCCAGCGCTTCCTGCGGATGCTCGGCACGCTTCATGCCCGGCCCTATGACGAATGGGCCGACTTCATCGATCCGCAATATACCGATCAGAGCCACATGATCCGCGATTTCCACCATTTTCTCGGCATGGCCCCCAGCCATTATTTCGCGCTGCAACGACCGGTTCTGATGGCCGCCACCAAAGGCCGCGCGGCGATGTTTGGCCAGCCGCTGCAAGGCCTGCACCTGCCGCAACGAAACAGCACCGGATGAAAACCGGCCCGGACGTGTCCCTGCGCTTCGCCCAACCGGCCGAAGCGCTGCGGCCCTTCATTCCGGCTTACTGGGATGTGGTGGTGGAAGGCGAAGGGGTGGTTGAGGATCTGCTCCGCCCGGAATGGACGAATATCCGGCTGATTTCAGGCGGAGACTGGGCGTTTGGGCCGTCGCTGTCGCATCTGGCGCCGCTGACCGTGCGGGCCATTGTCCACGGTGTCGCGACACGATCCCAATGGGTGCGCGGCAGCGAAGGGCTGGCTTTCTGCATTCCCGTGTTCCCGATGGGCTGGCACCGGCTGCTGGGTGCCAAGGCCAGCCGCTATGCCAATCACATCCGCCCGCTGGCAGACATTCTGGGCGCGGAGGGCGACCGGCTCCATGCCAGCGTGATGGCCGCAACCGATATTGAGGGCCGTGTGGCAGCAGCGGACGCCTTTTTCCTTGACCGGCTGGCGCAGACGAAGCGGGGCCCGGTTTCCGGTCATATCGAGGCCGTGTCGCTGGCGATTGCTGATCCGGACTGCGCCACAGTGGTGGAACTCGCCCGGCGCACGAGCCTGTCCCAGCCCCAGCTAGCGCGGCTCACCGCCAGACATTTCGGCTTTTCGCCCAAAAAGCTGATCCGGCGGGAACGGTTCCTGCGAATGCTCCATTCGATGCAGGGCATGTCCGTGGGCGAATGGCCCCACTTTCTGGATCCGCAATATACCGATCAGAGCCACATGATCCGCGACTTCAAGCACTTTATCGGCATGGCACCCACCCGCTATTTCGCGATGGAGCGGCCCTTGCTGGCCGCCGTGTTCAAAACGCTGATGCGGCTGATGGCGGAGGGCAAGACCGATGACCTGCGCATGGAGGAGGGGCGGCAAACGCTTGCGTTCCGGCCCGATAATAGCTAGTGGCGACCGCTTCGCACACGATTCGAAAGACCGGCCTGGCTGAAAGGGCTGCCATGGCTGGTTCTGATCGTCGAACTTGAAAGGACGAAAATGCCCAAACTGAAGACAAAGAGCGGCGTGAAAAAACGCTTCTCGATGACGGCCACTGGCAAGCTGAAGCACGGCGTTGCCGGCAAGCGCCACCGGCTGATCAGCCACAACAGCAAATATATCCGCCAGAACCGCGGCACCTCGGTGCTTTCCGAAGCTGATACACCCTGCGTCAAGCGCTGGGCCCCCTACGGCTTGAAATAAGGAGCGCTGAGAGATGGCAAGAGTAAAACGCGGCGTTACGTCGCACGCCAAGCACAAGCGCGTTCTTGAGCTGGCCAAGGGCTATTATGGCCGCCGCAAGAACACGATCCGCGTCGCCAAGCAGGCAGTCGAAAAGGCCGGCCAGTATGCGTATCGCGACCGCAAGGCCAAGAAGCGCAATTTCCGCGCGCTCTGGATCCAGCGCATCAACGCGGCTGTCCGCATGGAAGGGCTGACCTATGGCCAGTTCATGCACGGGCTGAAGCTGGCGGGTGTCGAACTCGACCGGAAAGTGCTGGCCGATCTGGCGATGCACGAAGCGGCAAGCTTTAGCGCGATCATCGCGCAATCGAAGGCAGCCTTGCCCGCAGCGGCATAAGCGTCCTCCTTCGGAATGCGCAAAAGGGCGTGGGCGGCATTGCCGTTCGCGCCCTTTTGCTTATCAGGCGATCATCATGACTGACATTGCATCACTCCAATCCGAAACCCTTGCCGGCATTGCGGCGGCGGACAGCCTTGACGCGCTGGAAACCGCGCGCGTGGCAGCCCTTGGCAAGCAGGGGCGCGTTTCGGCGCTGCTCAAGACCCTGGGGCAAATGTCACCGGAGGAGCGGCAGGTGCAAGGCCCGGTGATCAATGGCCTGCGCGAAGCCGTGACGAGCGCGATTGCCGACAAGAAAGCCGCACTGGAGGCCGCCGTCCTCAATGCCCGTCTGGCCACCGAACGTCTCGACATGACGCTGCCCGCGCCGGAACTGCCGCGCGGTTCGGTCCATCCGGTCAGCCAGGTGATGGACGAACTCGCCGAAATCTTCGCCGATATGGGCTTTGCTGTCGCCGAGGGGCCGGAGATCGAGGATGACTGGCACAATTTCAGCGCGCTCAACATCCCGGAAACCCACCCGGCGCGCGCGATGCATGACACTTTCTATTTCCCTGACCAGATGGCCGTTGACGGCAGGAAGATGCTGCTGCGCACCCACACCTCACCGGTACAGATCCGCACGATGACGACGCAGGCACCGCCCATTCGCATCATCGCGCCGGGCCGCGTCTATCGTTCGGATTCGGACGCGACCCACACCCCCATGTTCCACCAGATTGAGGGCCTTGTGATCGACAAGGGCATTCATCTGGGCCATCTGAAATGGACGCTGGAAACCTTTCTGCGCGCCTTTTTCGAGCGCGACGATGTGACGATCCGGATGCGCCCCAGCTATTTCCCCTTCACCGAACCCGGTGCGGAGATCGACATTGGCTATGCCCTTGTGAACGGCAAGCGCGTGGTCGGCGGCTCGGATCACTGGATGGAGGTTCTGGGCAGCGGCATGGTGCACCGCCGCGTGATCGCCAATTGCGGGCTTGATCCCGATGTCTATCAGGGATTTGCGTTCGGCACCGGCGTCGATCGGCTTGCCATGCTGAAATATGGAATGGATGATCTGCGCGCCTTCTTTGACGGCGATCTGCGCTGGCTGAAACATTATGGCTTTGCGGCGCTCGACGTGCCCACGCTGAGCGGGGGAGTCGGCGCATGAAATTTTCCCTTTCGTGGCTCAAGGCCCATCTCGATACAAATGCCACCATTCAGGATGTGGCTGATGCCTGCAACCGCATCGGACTGGAAGTCGAAGGCATTGAAAACCCGGCAGAGCGGCTGCGCGGCTTCACTGTCGCCAGAGTGCTGACAGCCGAACGCCACCCGCAGGCCGACAAGCTGCAAGTGCTGAGCGTGGACAAGGGCGACGGCAACCCGCTTCAGGTTGTGTGCGGGGCCCCCAATGCCCGCGCCGGGTTGGTCGGCGTGTTCGGCGTGGAAGGGGCCGTGGTGCCTTCCAACGGCATGGTGCTGAAGAAGGCCGCAATCCGCGGCGTCGAGTCGAACGGCATGATGTGTTCATCGCGCGAGCTGGAGCTGGGCGATGATCATGATGGCATCATCGAACTGCCTGCTGATGCCCCCATTGGCACGGCGTTCAGCGACTATGCCGATCTTGATGATCCGGTGATTGATGTGGCAATCACGCCCAACCGGCAGGATTGCATGGGCGTGCGCGGCATCGCCCGCGATCTGGCGGCGGCGGGGCTGGGAACACTCATCCCGCTGGCCAAAGCCTATCGGATGGAAACCCTCGCACCGGTTCCCGGCAGCGATCCCGCACCCGCCGTCAGCACCGATGATCCGGAAGGCTGTCCGGCCTTTTACGCGCAAACCGTTTCCGGCGTGACCAACGGCGTGGCCCCGCAATGGATGGCGGACAAGCTGAAAGCGGTTGGCCAGAAGCCGATTTCCACGCTGGTGGACATCACCAATTTCGTCTCGCTTGATCTGGGCCGCCCCTTGCACGTTTATGACCGCGCCAGACTGACCGGCGCGCTGGTCGCCCGCCGCGCACGGGACGGCGAGGCGGTGGTTGCGCTCAATGGCAAGACCTACACGCTCGATTCCAGCATGACAGTGATCGCCGATGACAGCCAAGTGCATGACATTGCCGGGATCATGGGGGGCGAGCATTCGGGCGTGTCTGACACGACGACCGACGTGCTGATCGAATGCGCCTATTTCGATCCCGAACATATTGCCCGCACCGGCCAGAAACTGATGCTGACCAGCGACGCGCGCCAGCGGTTTGAACGCGGCGTTGATCCGGCTTTCCTTGAAGATGGTCTCGCCATTGCGACCTGGCTGGTGCGGGAACATTGCGGCGGCACGGCCAGCGCCATCACGCGCGCAGGCACACCACCGACTGACCCGCGCACTTTGGTCTATGATACTGGCCTCTGCGCCCGCCTGGGCGGTATTGATGTGCCTGCCGTCCGGCAGAAGGCCATTCTGGAATCGCTGGGGTTTGCGGTGGACGCGAACTGGCACGTCGCCATCCCCACATGGCGGCGCGATGTGGATGGTCCGGCGGATCTGGTGGAGGAAGTCGTCCGCATGGTCGGGCTGGATCATGTGCCATCGACGCCGCTGCCGCGCGCTGACGGTGTTGCAAAGCCCACAGCCACGCCGATGCAGACCATTGAGCGCAAGGCGCGGCGCACGGCGGCAGCGCGCGGACTGAATGAGGCGATCAACTGGGCCTTCCTGCCCGAAAAGGAAGCGGCGGCCTTTGGCGGCGGGCAATGGACGCTCGCCAATCCGATCAGCGAGGATATGAAAGTGATGCGGCCCTCGCTGCTGCCCGGCCTGCTTTCGGCGGCGCAGCGCAACCAGAATCGCGGCGCGGAGAGCGTGCGGCTGTTCGAGATCGGGCGGCGCTACCTTGCCGACACAGAGCGGGCGACGCTGGGCGTGGTGCTGGCCGGTGACAAGACCCCGCGCGGCTGGGCATCCGGCAAAGCCGACAAGTTCAACGCTTTCGATGCCAAGGCGGAGGCGCTGGCCCTGCTCGCCGCTGCCGGGGCACCCGTTGATAACCTGCAAGTGATGGGCGAGGCTGGCGATCATTATCACCCCGGCCAGTCCGGCACGCTGCGGCTGGGGCCGAAAACGATCCTTGCGAGCTTTGGCGCGCTCCATCCGGCCACGGCCAAAGCGTTCGATCTGGATGGCCCGGTGATGGCGGCGGAACTTTATCTTGATGCGATCCCCGCCAAGCGTGGCAGCGGCCCTTCGACGTCGCTCAGGACAGGCTTTATGCGCCCGGCCTTCACCCCGCCCGCCTTGCAGGCCGTGACGCGGGATTTCGCGTTTCTGGTGCCGGAAGCGCTTGCGGCAGGCGATCTTGTCCGCACGATCAAGGGCGCGGACAAGGAGAATATCGTCGCGGCCCGGTTGTTTGACCAGTTCGCCGGGCAAGGTGTGCCGGAAGGGCAGAAGTCACTCGCGATCGAAATCACGCTCCAGCCGGGCGAGAAAAGCTATGGCGAAGCGGAACTGAAAGCGATTGCCGACAAGGTTGTGGCGGCGGCATCCAAGCTGGGGGCAGTGCTGCGGGGGTAGTGTCCGCAAATGCTACGCTGCATCCCGTTCCGCCTCCCCGAGCGAAGTCGAGGGGCTCGTTCGAGCGAAGCCGAGAACCTCAAGATGGCTGCCTCGGCTTCGCTCGGCGTGGGTCCTCGACTACGCTCGGACAGACGGATCTGGTACCGAAGCCGCGGGGCAGCCCTATCCCCCCATCAACTGCTTTACTTCCCCCGTTTCCAGATCATAGCTCTTGATATCGAGCCCCAGCACCTTGGCGGTGCCCAGCGCCGCGTTGAATGCCGCCATGTGCGGACTGGCGAAATGCAGATCGATGGCGGCCTGATTTTCCCAGCGTTCACTGATGATCATCCGGTCCTGATCAAGCACATCGCGGGAAAAGCCGTAATGATGGCAGCCTTCTTCCGCATTGGTGGCTGCAAGCTGTGTATTGATTTCGGCGTGGAGCCGGTCAATCTCTCCGGCACCCAGTTGGGCGTGGCCCATTACGATGATCATTGCACTCTCCTTATCGGTGATGTCTCAGTGTGAAGTTCGATGAGCTACCCCAATCAGTCATTCCGGCGAAAGCCGGAATCTCACTTCCGTCTCGAGGCGGCTGCGACACCAGCGAAAACCGAGACTCCGGCTTTCGCTGGAATGACAGGATCACGAGACATGATTTTCGGACCGAGACCCAACCAACTTACCCTTTAGGTTGCGTGTGCGCCCGTGAACGTGATAGGCGCGCCGCCACTTCATTTGGCAGCATCATGCCGCCAGAGCCGACAAGAGTAAACGGATGTTCGCAACCCCAGCCTTCGCCCAAGCCGGAGCCGCTTCCCCCGTAAGTGGCGGTATGGCGTTCTTCATGCAGATTGCGCCCCTGCTTTTCATCTTCGTGATTTTCTGGTTTCTGGTCTTTCGCCCGCAGCAGCAGCGCGTGAAACAGCAGCGCGCCCGGATCGACGCGGCCAAGAAGGGCGATAGCGTCGTCACCGGCGGCGGCCTTGTTGGCAAGATCACCAAGGTGGAAGGCGATATTGTCGAGGTGGAACTGGCCCAGGGCGTGCGCGTCAAGGCTGTCAAGGCCACGCTGACGGACATCACCCCGCTTGGCACTGCCAAGCCTGCGAATGACTGACCGCCACCATGCTTGATTTTCCGCGCTGGAAGGTATGGCTGGTTATCGCCACCACCGTGATCGGCATCATGCTGGCCCTGCCGAGCATCCTGCCGACCAGCATCACATCGCACTTCCCGGACCGGTACCGCACCACGCGGATCAATCTGGGGCTGGATCTGGCCGGCGGCAGCCATTTGCTGTTCGAGGCTGATACCAGCGACGTCACCAAATCCCGCATCGAGCGGATGGAAGAAACCGTCCGTTCCGAAATGCGCCGCAATGATCCCCGGATCGAAATTGGCGACATTTCCACCGCGGGCGGCGAAATCAGCTTCATGGTGCGCGATTCTGCCCAGCTTGATGCCGCTGTGGACGTGGCGCGCAAGCAGACCAACGGCATTGGCGTTACCGGCCAGCGTGACTGGAATGTGGCGGTGCGCGATTCGATCCGGATCGTGATGACGCCCACGGTTGCCGGGCTGAATGATGAAGTGAACAAGGCGCTGGAAACCGCTGTTTCGGTGATCCGCAAGCGTATCGATCCCGATGGCACCAAGGAAGTGACCGTCATCCGCCAGGGTGCCAGCCGCATTCTTGTGCAGGTGCCGGGCGAACAGAATCCCGAACGGCTGAAAGCCCTGCTAGGCAAAACCGCCAAGCTGGAATTCAAGCTGGTCGATCTGACCGCTGATCCCGCGCAGGTGGCGCAGGGCAATGCCCCGCCGGGCAGCCAGGTGCTGCCCTATCCCGATGATCCTTCGGGCGCGAAGTTCATTGCCGTTCAGCGGCGCGTGATGGTGTCGGGCGATCAGTTGATCGATGCGACCCAGGGTTTTGACCAGCAGAGCAACCGGCCCGTGGTCAACATCAAGTTTGACGGACAGGGCGGCCGCAAATTCGCGCGCACCACGCAGGATAATGTGGGCAAACCCTTTGCGATGATCCTCGACGGTTCCGTGCTTTCGGCCCCCAATATCAACGAACCGATTCTGGGCGGCCAGGCCCAGATCAGCGGCAATTTCACGGTGGAAAGCGCCAATGAACTGGCCGTGGCGCTGCGTTCGGGCAAATTGCCGGTGGCGCTCAAAGTGGTCGAGGAACGCACTGTCGGCCCTGATCTGGGCCGCGATTCCATCGTCAAGGGCGTCAAGGCCGGGGTGGTCGCCACGCTGCTCCTGATGATCTTCATGATCATCACCTATTTCCGCTTTGGTGTGTACACGACGATTTCGCTCGTCATCAATGCCTTGCTGATCCTGGGCGCGATGGCGCTGTTCAATGCGACGCTGACCTTGCCGGGTATTGCCGGGTTCGTGCTGACCATTGGTGCCGCAGTGGACGCCAACGTGCTGATCAATGAACGCATCCGCGAAGAAGTGGCGCGGGGACGCAACACGATTGCGGCCGTGGAATTCGGTTACAAGGAAGCGAGCCGGGCGATTTTTGATGCCAACATCACCAACGTCATTTCGGCCGTCATCATGTTCTGGTTCGGCTCCGGTCCGGTGCGCGGCTTTGCCGTGGTGCTGGCAATCGGCATTGTCACGTCCGTCTTTGCCGGTGTCACGCTGACCCGCCTGATGGTGGCGGATTATCTGCGGCGCAAGCGCCCGCGCGAACTCGTTCTCTAGGAAACGGCCCATGCACCCGATCAAGCTGGTTCCCGATAATACCAATATTCCCTTCCTGTCCTACCGCTGGTGGGCGCTGTGGATTTCGATTGCGCTGATCGTCGGATCGATCGCGCTGGTCGCGGTGCGTGGCCTCAATCTGGGCGTTGATTTTGTCGGCGGGCAGATGTTCCGCGTCCATTTCAGCCAGGCCGCCAATGTCGATGATTTGCGCACCCGGATTGATGCCCTTGGCCTTGGGGAAGCCTCCATCCAGCAATTCGGCGCCCCAACCGATGTGTCCATCCGGATGCAACTGCCCAAGGGCGGCGAGGAAGCGGCGAATGCGGCAGCGGGCAAGGTGCGCGATGCCGTGCATGCAGGCTATGCCGACGCGAAGTTCGAAAATGTGGAAACCGTTTCGGGCAAGGTATCGGATGAGCTTCTCAAGACAGGCGTGCTGGCGCTGACGCTGGCAATGGTCGGCATTTCGCTGTTCATCTGGTTCCGCTTTGAATGGCAGTTCGGCGTGGGCGCGCTGGTGACGCTGGCGCATGACGTGGTGCTGACCTTCGGCTTCTTTGCGCTGACCCAGCTTGAGTTCAACCTGAACGTCGTCGCCGCCGTGCTGACGATCATCGGCTATTCGCTTAATGACACGATCATCGTTTATGACCGGGTGCGCGAGAATCTGAAGAAATGGCGCAAGATGGATATCGAGTCGCTGCTCAACCTCTCCGTCAACGAAACCCTCTCGCGGACGATCGTCACGTCGTTGTCGATGATGCTCACGTTGACGGTGCTCTTGTTGATCGGCCCCGAAGTGAGCTTTGGGTTCACGGCGGCGATGTTGCTGGGCATCGTGATCGGCACTTTCTCGTCCATCTATATTTCCGCGCCGATCCTGATCTGGCTCAACGTGAAATCAGACAGCTTCGTGCCCAAGGAAGCGACTGCGGGCAGCGCGGAGCGCGTGGTCAAGCCCGAAGGCTTTGTGAAGTAACCAGCCCACCGAGATGCGCATAAAGCGCATCCCGGTTCGCGGCCCAGGTGAATCGCTCAACGCAGGCCCGAACGGCAGAGGGATCGCGCGGCTGGTCGATCAGATCGCGGAGTGCCGTAACCAGAGCAATCGGGTCTGGCGGGATGATATGCCCGGCCTCTGACCGGTCAACCACTTCGCGCGCACCGCCGACATCGGTGATAACGATCGGCGTGCCGCAGGCCAGCGCTTCCACCCAGGCGTTGGCCAGCCCTTCGGATACCGACATCAGCGCCATCGCATCGGCTGCCGCGAGCCAGCGGGCAATCTCTTCATGGCCAATTGAACCGGTAAAGCGCACCCGGTGCGCGACGCCCGAAGCGGCAGCCTGCGCCTCGAATTTTGCCCTGTCCGGCCCTTGCCCGATCAGCGCCAGCGTCACATCCGGCAAATCGGTGAGCGCATTGATCAGCAGATGCTGCCCCTTGCGCTCAGACAGCGTGCCCACGCACACCACTAGCGGGCCGGCCACTGCGAGCGCAGCCTTTGTTACGGCGCGGTCAAGCGGCACGAACCGGTCAAGATCAACACCCGTATAATGCACGCGCATGCGATCTTCGGGCATTCCCATCGCGATCATGTCATGCTTGAGCGCCGCTGACACGGCCAGCACCCCGTTTGCGGCCTGCCCTGCCCCGATCACCTGCGCCGCCGTGGCGCGCGCCCGGCCCCAAAGGTGAATGTCACTGCCCCGCGCCTTGATCGACACCGGCACGCCAAACGCCTTGCCCAGTGCCACCGCTGCCGGGCCATCGGGGAAGAAAAACTCCGCATCAATCACATCGAACGGAAAGCGTTCGCGCACGGATTCCAGCACAGGACGCAGCGCACGCGCCATGGCACCGGCATCGTAGCGCCCCTGTGTCCCCGGCCAATGCGTGAAGCGCGGATGGATAACGTTCAGCCCGCCCCGCACCTCGAAGAGCGGCACCCGGTCCAGCGCCCGGTAATGCGGATGCAAAGACAGGGGCCAGACGGGCAGACCAATAGGCGCCACCACCCGCAGATCGACATCCCGATGCGCTGCCAGTTCCCGCGTCTGTCGCTCAACAAACGGGCCCAGGCGCGGGCGGACATCATCCGGGAACAAAGTGGCCAGTGTGAGGACGCGCAGCACAGGCGGTCAGCCAAACAGGTCTGCGCGGGGAACGGAAAGCGGATAGGCAAACAGGCATTTTGCACCGGGTTCTGCGGTCAGGACGGCGCTGCCTTCAATCATCCAGCATTCGCCGGCACGCCAGACCACGCCGTCAACGCTGCCCGTGCCCGCCAGCGGAATCAGCCAACCCGGAACCGGATCAGCAAAGGCCAGCGCACGTTCGCCCGACCAGTCCCATTGTTCCAGCACCAGCTTCCCGCCTTCCGTCAGCACTGTCCGCCCCGGCTCCAGGGCGCGCGCCCGTCGGCCGACCGCAAAGGGCTGCAAATTTGCCACCGCAACGCCGGCATCAAGATGCAGTTCGCGCGGGCGGCCATAATCATAAAGCCGGTAAGTCAGATCCACATTCTGCTGGATTTCCACCAGAGTGATCCCGCCACCGATGGCATGAACGGTTCCCGCAGGCGAATAGATCACGTCGCCCGCCTGTACCGGTTTCCAGTCCACCAGCGCCTCGATGCTGCCATCCAGCGCCGCCGCGCGCAGGGCATCAGCAGAAACCGCCTGCGTGAGGCCCAATGCGATTGTCGCGCCGGGATCGGCCTGGAGGATCACCCACACCTCATCCTTGCCCCGGACATGGCCCGCCGCGCGCGCCTGCGCATCATCGGGATGCACCTGGATCGACAATTTTTCTGCCGTGAACAGATATTTGACGAGCAACACGCCCGCGTCCTCATCGCCAAAGATGATTTCGCCCACCGGCGGGGCATCTGGCGCAGGGTCGGCAAAGCCGGGCCATAATTTGTGCCGGCCCCAGGGCTTCTCAATGCGGACAGAGTCAAGTGGATACGCGGACATAATGGCTCCAGTTATAGCAATTCTGTTAAAAGAGAGAACCGCTTTGCAGGCGGAATGTTTCCCCACGGATCCATGATCGGCTGCGAAAGGCCTGCAAGCTTCTTCGTCCCATCCGAACGGGTTTGGCGGCAAAGCGTTCCGCAACGCAATCTCCGCCCTTGGCGGCGCGACAATGTGCGGTTAAGACGCGCAACCATGCGTATTGCCCCTGCCCGTTCGCTCGCCCTTGTGGCCGTTCTTGCTGCTGTTACCGTATCCGGCTGTGCCGGGCGCAAGGCCAAGACCGACACTGCCTATATCGCTCGCGATGTGGACACGCTTTACACCGCAGCCAAGGATCGGCTGGACCGGGGGCAGTTCAAGCTGGCTGCCGTGCTGTTTGATGAAACCGAACGCCAGCACCCCTATTCTGTCTGGGCGCGCCGTGCGCAGCTCATGAGTGCCTTCAGCTATTATATGGGACGCGACTATACCGAATCGATCAATTCGGCGCAGCGTTTCCTGTCGATCCATCCGGGCAACAAGGACGCGCCCTACGCCTATTATCTGATCGCGCTCGACTATTACGAGCAGATCACGGACGTGACGCGCGACCAGAAAATCACCCAGCAGGCGCTCGATTCAATGGGCGAACTGATCCGCCGCTATCCCAACACGCGTTATGCCGCTGATGCGCGGCTGAAGGTTGATCTGATCAATGATCACCTTGCGGGCAAGGAAATGGAAATCGGCCGGTTCTATGAACGCCGCGCGCAGTGGCTGGCCGCCGTGATCCGTTTCCGCACGGTCGTGGACAAATATCAGACGACGACCCACACGCCCGAAGCCCTGATGCGGCTGACCGAAGCCTATCTGGCGCTGGGCGTGCCGGAAGAAGCAAAGAAGGCCGCTGCTGTGCTGGGCGCCAATTATCCCGGCACAAAATGGTATAGCCGCGCCTTTGAACTGATGCAGAAGCATCCGGCCTGAGGGCCATGCTGACACGCCTGTCGATCCGCAATGTCGTGCTGATCGAGGCGCTTGACCTCGATTTCCGGGCAGGGCTGGGCGTGCTGACGGGCGAAACCGGTGCGGGCAAATCCATCCTGCTGGATGCCTTGGGCCTTGCGCTGGGGGATCGCTCTGCAGCGTCTCTGGTACGACAGGGGGCAGCACAGGCCCAGGTGAGTGCCAGTTTTGATCCGCCTGCCGCTGCACTTTCGATGCTGGGTGACAATGATCTGGCGATTGAACCGGGAGAGCCGCTGATTGTCCGCCGCTCGGTCAAGGCCGACGGCGGCAGCCGCGCTTTTATCAATGATCAGCCAGTTTCGGCGGCGCTGCTGCGCGAACTGGGCGGGATGCTGGTGGAAATTCACGGCCAGCATGATGATCGCGGGTTGATCAATCCCAAAGGCCACCGCGCCCTACTCGACAGTTTCGCGCGCGCCGACACCGGGCTTGTTGCCAAAGCCCATGCTGCGTGGCGCCGTGCCGTTGAGGCCGTTGAGGCCGCACGCTCCGCCATTGCGGACGCCGAACGGGATCGCGACTGGTTGACGCACTCGGTGGAGGAACTCCGGGCTTTTGCCGCCGAACCGGGCGAGGAAGCGCAGCTTTCCGAACGGCGCGCGGCGATGCAGCGCGGCGAGAAGATTGCGGGCGAACTCGATGCCGTGGTGGAGCATGTCGAAGGGGCCGATGGCGGGCTTTCCCGGCTGCGTCAGGCGGCGCGGATTCTGGACAGGATCGCATCTGGCGACGCCGTGCTGACCGACGCCCTGGCCGCCGTGGATCGCGCGATCATCGAAGGTTCCGTCGCCGAAGAGAAACTGCGGGAAGCCGCGCGGACGTTGGTGTTCGATCCGGCGCGGCTGGAAGCGGACGAAGCGCGGCTGTTCGATCTGCGCGGCCTTGCGCGCAAGCACCGGGTGCAGCCCGACAATCTGGCGGCGTTGACAGACGAGCTATCCACCCGGCTGGAGGCAGTCGAAGCCGGTGGCGAAGGTCTGGCCAAGCTGGAAGCCGAAGTGAAGAACACCCACGCGGCCTATCGCGCGGCGGCCGACGCGCTGAGCCAGACGCGCCATGACGCGGCGGCGCGGCTCGACACGGCCGTGGCGACCGAACTGGCCCCGCTCAAACTTGATGCCGCAAAGTTCCGCACGGTCGTGGATCCACTGCCCGAAAGCGGCTGGGGGCCGCAAGGCGCAGACCGGGTGGAGTTCGAAATTGCCACCAATCCTGGCGCGCCTTTTGCGCCGATGATCAAGATTGCCAGCGGTGGCGAACTCTCCCGCTTCATCCTTGCCCTCAAAGTCGCGCTGGCGGAAGAGGGGGGTGCGGCAACAATGATCTTCGACGAGATTGATCGCGGCGTGGGCGGCGCAGTGGCCTCTGCCATCGGTGACCGCCTCTCCCGCCTGTCACGCGGCGCGCAGCTTCTGGTTGTCACCCACAGCCCGCAAGTGGCCGCGCGCGGCGACAGCCATCTGATGATCGCCAAAACCAGCGACGGCACCGTAACCCGCACCAGCGTCCGCGCGCTGAACGAAGCGGAGCGCAAGGAAGAAATCGCCCGCATGCTCTCCGGCGCGGAAGTGACCGATGAGGCACGCGCGCAGGCGGGGCGGTTGCTGGAGGTGGTGTGATGGCAGACATGACTGAAGCCGAAGCCGCCAATGAACTGATGCGTCTGGCCAAGACCATCGCCTACCATTCCGCACGCTATCATACTGAGGACGCGCCGGAGATTTCCGACGCGGACTATGACGCGCTGGTGCGGCGAAACAACGAACTTGAAACGGCATACCCCCATCTGGTGCGGGAAGATTCGCCCAACAAGCTGGTGGGCGCGGCCCCGGCGGCGCATCTTTCCAAGGTTTCACACGCCAGGCCGATGCTCAGTCTCGACAATGCCTTTGACGATGCCGACGTGGCGGAGTTTGTCGGGCGGGTGCGGCGCTTCCTCAATCTGGGCGAGGACGCGCCGGTCATGCTGACAGCGGAGCCCAAGATTGACGGCTTGTCCTGTTCGTTGCGCTATGAGGCCGGGCGGCTGGTGCTGGCCGCCACGCGTGGTGACGGGGCGGTGGGCGAGGATGTGACCGCGAACGTCGCGACGATTGGCGATATTCCGCAGGCGCTGCGCGGGGATGCGCCCGCCGTCTTCGAAATCCGGGGGGAAGTCTATATGGCCAAATCCGATTTCGAGGCCCTCAATGTCCGCGCGGAGGCCGAAGGCACCAAGCCATTCGCCAACCCCCGCAACGCCGCCGCCGGATCGCTGCGTCAAAAGGATTCCAGCGTCACGGCATCGCGACCGTTACGCTTTCTGGCGCATGGCTGGGGAGAGGTATCCGCCCTGCCCGCCGATACCCAGTCTGGCGTGATGCAGGCGATTGCGGCGTGGGGGCTGCCGGTCGATCCGCGTTTTGTGACGGTAGAAAGCGTGGACGCCGCGCTTGCCCATTACCGCGCCATTGAGGCGGCACGCGCGGACTTGCCATTTGATATTGATGGCGTGGTCTATAAAGTGAACCGGCTCGACTGGCAGGCACGGCTGGGCTTTGTCGCGAAAGCCCCGCGCTGGGCGATTGCGCATAAATTCCCGGCAGAACAGGCACAGACCACGCTGGTCAGCATCGATATCCAGGTGGGCCGCACGGGCAAGCTGACGCCTGTGGGGCGGCTTCAGCCGGTTACTGTGGGCGGCGTCGTGGTCTCCAACGTCACGCTCCACAATCGCGACGAAATCGCCCGATTGGGCGCGCGGCCCGGTGACCGGGTGGTGGTGCAGCGCGCAGGTGACGTGATCCCGCAGATCGTGCGCGTGCTGACGGCGGACGAAGCGCGCCCGGCCTTCGTCTATCCCGAAACCTGCCCCGAATGTGGCAGCGAGGCCGTCGCGGAAGAAGGCGAAGTCGATGTACGTTGCACCGGCGGCCTGATCTGCCCGGCGCAGCGGATCGAGCGACTGAAGCATTTCGTCAGCCGGGGGGCACTCGATATCGAAGGGCTTGGCGACAAGACGATTGCCGAATTCTTCGGAACGGGCTGGCTGCACAGCCCGGCGGATATTTTCCGCCTCCACCAGCGCAAGGCCGAGATATTGGGGCGAGAAGGCTGGAAGGACAAATCGGTCGAAAATCTGCTGGCCGCGATTGAAGCCAAGCGCGCGCCCGATCCGATCAAGTTCCTGTTCGGGCTGGGCATCCGCCATGTGGGAGCTGGCACATCGAAGGATCTGATCCGCGCCTTTGGCAGTGTGGAGGCTGTGGCCGATGTGGCCACGCGCGAAGGCGGGGCCGAAGAGCTTGTCACGGTGGAAGGCATTGGCCCGGTTGTCGCCGAGGCGCTGCGCGATTTCTTCCACGAAGCGCACAATCGCGCGGTGTGGGATGACCTTCTCTCCGAAGTCTCGCCCCCTGCCTATGTCTCTAACGTCCGTGCCTCATCCGTGAGCGGCAAGACCGTGGTGTTCACCGGCAGCCTGGAAACCATGAGCCGTGACGAAGCCAAGGCGCAGGCCGAGGCGTTGGGCGCGAAAACGTCCGGCTCGGTCAGCGCCAAGACCGATCTGGTGGTGGCGGGGCCGGGAGCAGGATCAAAGCTGAAAAAAGCCGCCGAACTGGGGATCGACGTTATTGATGAAGCGGGCTGGGCCGCGATTGTGGCGGGGGCCGGGTGACTCAGCTTTCGAGCACGCGCATCAAAGTCCGCACATCGGTATCAATTTCACTATCGGCCGCGCGGAGCTTTTCGATCTGGCGCACAGCGTGGATCACGGTGGTGTGATCGCGTCCGCCAAAGCGGCGGCCAATTTCGGGGAGCGAGCGCGGAGTCAACTGTTTGGCCAGATACATCGCAATCTGGCGCGGGCGGGCAACTTCACGGGCACGGCGGGCCGACACCATTTCGGCGGCGCGGATCTTGAAATGCTCTGATACGCGCTTCTGGATTTCATCAATCGTAATCCGCCGGCGCCCCGCGCGGAACATGTCTGCCAGCACTTCTTCCGCAAAGTCTGCCGTGATCGCCCGCGCACCAAGCCCGGCATAGGCGACCAGCCGGTTGAGGGCGCCTTCCAGTTCCCGGATATTGGTCGCGATCCGCGCGGCGAGAAGATCCAGCACATCATCGCTGACATGCGTGCCTTCAAGCTCCGCTGCCTTGGCTCCGAGAATGGCCCGCCGCAGGGCAAAATCGGCAGGCTGGATGTCTGTCACCAGCCCCTGGGTCAGGCGGGAGAGGATACGACCTTCCACGCCTTCCAGCGCATGCGGCCCGCGATCCGCGCTGATCACCAGCCGCTTGCCGGTCGTCATCAGTTCATCCACCGTATGAAGGAATTCTTCCTGTGTGGAATCCTTGCCCGCGATGAACTGGACATCATCAATCATCAGCAGGTCGGCTGACCGCAACCGCGCCTTGAACGCAAAGGTATCGCGCGCACGCATCGCGGTGACAAAATCAAACATGAAGCGCTCGGCAGACATATAGAGCACGCGCGCGCGCGGATTGAGCCGCTGGAAATCCTGCCCGATGGCATGGAGAAGATGCGTTTTGCCGCACCCGGTCTGGGCGTGGACATAAAGCGGGTTGAAACGCATCGGCCCGCCATGCGCCAGCGTTCTTGCGGCATTGGCGGCAATCGCGTTGGCCGGGCCTGTGATGAAGCGCGCAAAGTTAAGCCGCGGATCAAAGCTGGTGCCTTCAACGACGGGGGGATCCTGCACCACTGCCGACGCGACCGGAACCTGTTCCTGCCGGACAAGCCCGGCCACTGCCGCAGCCTCGATGGTAACGGAGCGGACAGCTGGCAGGAATGTCGTCCAGGTCTGTGTCAACCGGTCGCCGTGATGCGCCCGCACCCAGTTGGCCATGAATTCGGACGGAAGGGTGAGACGGATACAACCGTCCTCGGCCGTGAACCCCGCCAGGGCCACTGGCTTCAGCCAGTGATCAAAACTGCGTGCGCCAACGCTTTGGCGCAGAGCCTGTCGCACCTGTTCCCAGATGGACGAGACTTCGTCCGAGGACCGGTTCCGGCCATCAATCTGGTACTCAGACACTGACATGCAACTCTGCTCCCACGCAAATCCGGCATATCGTCCGCACGCCTCACCCGCTTCCGCATCTGGTGCGGAATGCCTTAGTGTTCATGCTGGATGGCGATAAGCCGATTCGACCCCGTTCCGAAGCATTTTGTAGGAAGGTGGAGGGGTTGTACGCAAGGCAACAATGTCAAGAAAATGAAATAATGTCGGTTGACTCGTGCAAGCCCGGAAATCCGTTACCTTCTTATAACTATCAGAAAATTATAGGTTTTTTTGATGGGGGTCGAGTCGGGCCGATGGCGAATCGTGGATTAACCGTGCCCGCAAAATCTGCTGCAATGCACAAACGAAAAGGCCCGCCGGTCAGCATGACCAGCGAGCCTTGTTTCATTCCGGTACAAGCGGTCAGGCGAGTGCGGAAACAGCCTTGGTGAGACGCGAGAATTTCCGCGAAGCCGTATTCTTGTGCAAAACACCCCGGGCAACGCTACGTGCCAGTTCCGGCTGCGCCGCTGCCAGAGCCGCGGCAGCCGCTGTCTTGTCACCAGCGCCAAGGGCCGCTTCGACCTTCTTCACGAATGTGCGAAGACGGCTGATGCGCGCGCCGTTGATTTCGGCGCGGCGGTTGTTGCGGCGGATGCGCTTCTTGGCTTGCGGCGTGTTCGCCATATCTGTCAGTCCTTCAAGAATCGGGCAAAATAAATAGCGGCGCGGAATCACCCGCACCGATGTGACGTGCGCCATTAGCGGGGGCAGGAGGAACGGTCAACCGGGGAGTTTGCCAGCGCCCGCGACGCTCATCGACCGGCCCTCGGCCCGGCGGTGGGGAAGGCTTTCGGGATCAAATCCCTCAAGGCAGAAAACATTTACGCCGAAGCTGCCTGGATCAGAGCGCTTCCGGTGGAAGGTATAGATGCCACAGCGCGTGCAGAAATGATGCCTGGCGATGTGCGTGTTCCATTCGTAAGTGGCCAGAGCGTCCCGCCCCGCCGTGATCGTCAGCCCGGCCTCCGGCACGCGAATCATCCGGGCATTCTTCTTGACGCACAGCGAGCAATCGCAGCTCGTGGTCTCGTCAGGCTCGGCCGACACGACGAACCGCACGGTGCCGCAGTGACACGCCCCCTGATAGTCCGCCATGCCTCACACCATCCCGGCAAGCACTGTCAGACAATCCCGAGCCAGGGCCTTGCACCGATCCGGTGACCAGGCGCGCTCTGCGTCCGGATGGCTGTCATGATCCTTGAACGGCATTTCCAAGGTCATGCTTACGCATCCCAGAACCGCAAACCGGTTGGCCAACTGGTTGGTGGACATGGTCAGGTTCGCGCGGCCCGGCCCGGATACAGGGTAGCCAAGCCGGGTCTGGAAATCGGGCGTGCGGGCTGCAAGAGCATTGCGATAGGCATGGAAGCGTTCGCCTTGCGCGTCGCGCCAGTTGGGGATGCCTTCGAAGCCTGCAATAAAATTGGCGGGGATGGCTTCATCGCCGTGGATATCCATTGCCCAATGGACGCCCGTCGCGTCCATGGCATTGCGCACGCACAGCACTTCGGGGCTTTTCTCCGCACTGGGTTCCGCCCATTCGCGATTGAGGTTTACGCCCATAGCATTGGTGCGCAGATGCCCGCGAACTGAGCCGTCCGGATTCATGTTGGGCACGATGTGAAACGTGGCCTTTTCGCGCAGGCTTGCCGCCACTGCGTCCGCGGGATCGGCAAGCATTTCCAGAGCGCCTTCCATCCACCATTCCGCCATCGATTCGCCCGGATGCTGGCGGGCATAGAACCAGATCTGCACCGCGCCCGTGCCCATGCGGAGGCAGTCCATCGGCTGGCCATCCAGCGTCTGCCCCAGTTCGATCAGGTCCACGCCCGGCGTGGCGGCGATCCGCTGCACCAGATCGTGATGTCGTTCCATCGAATAGGGGGCAAAATAGGCGAACCACACCGCATCCTGCGCAGCCGTGTGCGTGATTGTCAGCACGCCATCGGCATAGCTGGTCTCCGCGCAGCGCCAGTCGGCCCGGTCTTCGCTGACCCGCGCCTTGTAGCCCGGCCAGCCACCGGGATAGGCGCTGCCGCCGCAATTGGTGATCCGCAGCGTGACGCGCCGTCCCTTCGCGCCGCAAACGCGGAAGTGGAACCATTGGTAAAAGTCGGAATCCTTGTCCCTGCGGATTTCGAGAGTCGCTGTGTCGCCGTCGATACCGGTGACGATGATGTTGCCGCTATCAAAGGCAGCGTTGATCTGGATGGTCATGGCATAAGTGATAGCGCGGGCACCGCCCAGCGCCAAGCGGCGTCAGAAAGCCCGAAGCACAGCAGAGACGCCCGCCACACCCAGCACGAGCGCCACCATGCTCTGCCACACCGGCGGACTGACCTTGCCGAAGGCCAGTCCGCCCACCCAATTGCCCGCCAGCATGGGAATGAGCAGCAGGACAGTGAGCAAGGCCAGATGCAACGTCGCCAGACCCATCAGCGTGGAAACCACAGTTGCGGCAATGGCGGTGGCAAAGAAGACCAGCATCATCGAGGCCCGCGCCTGGTGCGGCGTGAAGCAGGCCCGCAGGTAAAAGGGCACAACCGGCGGCCCGGGCATGGCCGCAAAGCCGGTCAGCACGCCCGCCGCAAGCCCGGCCAGAACCGTTACCGGCTTGCCCGGCATCGCTTCCGCCTTGCGGGTAAGGATCACGATCAGGAACGCGCCCATCGCGATCACGGCAATGGCGATGCGCGCCACATCCGGTGCCGTATGCGCCAGCAGCCACAGGCCAAGCGGTGTGGCGAGAACGGCACATCCGGCAATCAGCAAGGCACTGGGCCGGTGCGCGTCAGCCAATATGTGCTTCATGCCCACCGGGCCAATCACGAATTGCAGCAGCACTGCCAGCACCACGGCCTGATCCGGCCTGATCACCATTCCCAGGAGCGGCACCAGCACGATCGCCATGCCAAAGCCCGTCAGCCCGCGCAGGGCCGCCGCGCCAAACGTCATCACGGCGGCAAAGGCAAATGCGGAGAGGGAAAGGCCGCTGGCCCCCGCAATCCAGTTCAAGCCACAGGCTCTGGTACAGGCGGTTCGGGGTGCGAGGCCATTTTCCACACTGCGTCATCAGGGGCGGCGATAATCTGGCGGTAGAGCGCCTCGGGCATTGCCTGATGTGGCTTGGCCGGATCATAGGGCGGTTGCGGCACGGCCCCGCCCTCACCTGCATAGGGGTCAGGCGCTGCATAGCGGGCGGCCTCCTCTGCGCTGATCCCGGCCTTGGCGCACACCGCCGGATCAATCCAGCGCGCGGGATCAATGGCCGCGTCCCCCCAGGCAACTTCCAGCGCCAGCGCCTCAGGCCCGGCGAAATAGATCGACTGGCACATGCCATGATCAATCGGCCCGAATATGTTGACGCCTTTGGTGCGGATACGATCCCGGATGGCAAGCAGTTCGGCGCGACTGCCCACCTTGAATGCCAGATGCTGCATCGTGCCGGGGGCCGATTTGCCGGTCCCGGAGCCTGCGTGCGTCACCCCCAGTTCAACCGGAATCTCTGCCGTCCCGGGCAACTGCACCAGCGAGAAAGAGCAATCATCGGCCAGATGCAGAAAGGCATGAAGCCCACCGGGCACACCGTGCATGTCGAACAGCGCGACCAGACGGCAGCCCAGCACATCAGAGAAAAAGTCGATCTGTGTTTTGATATCCCCCGTCATGATCTCGATATGATGGATACCCTGCGCCTTGATCATCATGCCCCTCCGTATTCCTCCTTCCGGGGAAGAATTGGCAACCTAGCCGTGGCCGTGCATAAGTCAAAACATGAGCAAACTGATCCGCGAACCCTATGCCGTTGTGTACAAGGAAGCTTCGGGCTTCAAGGATGTTTATGGCGGCGCGGGCGGGATGGTCTTCACCGAGAATATGCGGATCTATCTGGCAGGCCGTGACGCGAAACGCGCTATAGTTTTCTCTCATCCGATTGGGGGCGGGGCGTTTCTGCCGTTAGTGACGGCACTGGCCCATGCGGGGCATCACGTGATCTATTGCAACCCGCGTTACCGGGGCAATGACACCGCGCTGATCATGGAAAAATGCGTGGCCGATCTGGGGGCATGCCTGAAGGACGCGCGCGACCGGTTTGGCTATGAACAGTTCATTCTGGGCGGCTGGTCGGGCGGGGGATCGCTTTCGCTTTTCTATCAGGATCAGGCCGAAAACCCGACGATCACTCACACCTCCGCAGGGGATGTGTGTGATCTGACGGCAATGGCCCTGCCGCGTGTGGACGGCATCATGCTGCTTGCCGCGCATATCAGCCGCGCGGTGACGCTGACCGAATGGATGGATCCATCGATCAGCGATGAGGCACAGCCATTTGACCGTGATCCCGCGCTCAACATCTATGATCCCGCTTGCCCCGATCAGCCGCCTTATACGGACGAATTCGTCGCCCGCTTCCGCGCCGCGCAACTCGCGCGCAACCGGCGGATCACGGCCTGGGCAAAGGTCACGCGCGCTCGCCTCGGCCCCAACGAAGAGCGCGCTTGTTGCGTGCAGGGCCCAATG
>JANOAJ010000056.1:0-12328 GCA_031411035.1 Sphingomonadales bacterium | reverse complement strand
GAAGCCGGCGGTGCCACTTCGATCCTGCGGCCCGAAGAGCATGATCTGGAGGATGAAGCCCGCCTTCAGAGCTGTGGCCGTCCACTCCCGCTCATTGAGTTGCGCATTGTCGATGGCGAAGGCAGGCAGGTTCCCGATGGCGAGCCGGGCGAATTGCTCATCCGCCAGCCTTCCATCACGAAGGGCTATTGGCGGCAGGCTGCAACAACGGCAAGCGTGCTGGAAAATGGCTGGTATCGCAGCGGCGACATTGCCCGGCGAGACGAAGCCGGGCTGTATTTCATCGTGGATCGCGCCAAGGATATGATCGTCTCCGGTGGCGAGAACATCTATTCTGCGGAGATCGAGAATGTCCTTTCCACCCATCCTGATGTTGCAGGCGTTGCCGTGATTGGCGTTCCTGATCCGCGTTGGGGCGAAGCCGTGAAAGCTGTTGTGATCGCGAACGAAAGCGGGGCCACTGCTGAAAGCCTGATCACCTACTGCCGCGAACGGCTGGCGGGGTACAAGGTGCCGAAGAGCGTGGATTTTGTCGATGCCTTTCCTCTCGTGCCATCAGGCAAGGTCTCCAAGAAGGATTTGCGGGCATTCTATTGGGGCAATGAAGGGAGAGCAGTGGCGTGACGAATGAGCAGAATCTGCGTTGGCAGTTGATCAGCGCGTGGTGCGGGCCAGCTTTTGTCATATTGTTCCTTTTGTTCTGGGGCTGGATTGGGGGCAATTTGCCGCCCGCCGGGCCGAACCTGTCGGCTGAAGAGATCGCCGCCTATTATCGTGCCAATAGCGCAGGCATTCGCATCGGCTTTGCCGGGTCTGTAGTGTTTATGTGCCTTTATATGCCGTGGAGCGCCGTGCTGTCTGCGCGTCTGGCGCGGATTGAAGGGAGCGTGCGCTCGCTATCCTATCTGCAACTGATCGGCGGCGCGCTGACGGTGATGGTCGTTTCAATGAGTGCGGCGTGCTGGATCGCTGCTGCTTTTCGTCCCGAACGCAGTCCGGAAATCACCCAGATGCTGCATGATCTGGGTTGGCTGATAATTGATCAGCTCTATTTCTGCACGACGTTGCAAATGGTCGCCGCTGCGGTGGTTGGCCTGTATGACAAGTCCGACGCACCGCTCTTCCCGCGCTGGGTGTGCTGGTACGCCATCTGGGCCGGGTTCACCTTCCTGCCCGCCAGTCTTACCGCATTCGTGAAGCAGGGTGCCTTTGCGTGGAGCGGGATTGGCAGTTATTATTTCCCCTATTTTGCGTGGCTGAGCTGGTTCGGACTGTTTTCCTTCTACCTCATTTGCAGCATCAGTCGGGAACGCGCCGCAATCAGCTAAACAGGCCGCCCCCATCGACGATGCTCACCTGCCCGGTCGTATAGTCAGCTCGCATGAAATAGAGATAGGCTTCGGCCACTTCGGCAGGCAGGCCGGGGCGGGCAATGGGCTGCCGCGCGGTCAGCCCCTGTTTCATCTCCTCGGACATGGCAGACCAGGCCTCGGTGTCGATAAAGCCCGCCGTCACGACATTCACGCGGATGGGCGCCAGATCGAGGGCAAGACCGCGCCCCAGATGCTCGACCGCGCCATTGAACGCCGTAATGAGGCTTGTTCCCTTGGCCGGGCGATGGGCATAAAGGCCGGAAGTCAGTGTGATTGATCCGCTTTGTGAGAGCACGGGCAGGGCATATTTGATCGCCAGCAAGACTCCCCAGAAACGCGTATCCACGCTTGCGCGGGAATCGGCCAGATCAAATTTGACACCCACCTGCGTCTTGCGCCGTGCCCAATCGCCTGCCGTGTAAACAAGGTGATCAACGGTTGGCAGGTTCGCAAAAAAGGCCGCCACCGAGGCTTCTTCGCGCACGTCGACCGGGGAACCGCTTGCTCCTGATCCGAGTAGCGTCAGGGCCGCACTCAGCCGCTCTGCATTGCTGGAACCGATATGGACGCTGGCGCCGGCTTCCAGCGCAGCCATTGCCACAGCCCTGCCGATTCCTGACGATCCGCCGATGACGACGACATGTTTGCCAGAAAGGCTCATGCTGCGCGCCCCACTCTTGCAAGATGGCGTTCGCGTGCAACGAGATAGAGCGGAAAGGCAAAGCAGGTGCCGAGGAACGAAAGGCCGAAGAACAACGAGCCCAGGCGCGCACCAAGCCCGATCTTCCTTGCGTCACCCACTACCCAGATCAGGAATGTCGCCCAGACAATGGCGATATCAATTGTCAGGAACGCAGCAGCTTCACCGCTTGCATAGGCATCGTGAAAAAAGGCGTAGAGATTGAGGATGTTGCCACCCGCAGCCATCCAGGCGATGCCGTGCATCCAGCACGTCACCAGCCCGACAAGGCCCAGAATGATGTACAGAATGTGCTTTGGTGACCATTGGCTCATCGTCTCTCTCCCGCTCTATAATTTGATGATTCGCTTGCCCTTGTTCTCGCCGCGATAAAGCCCTGCCAGCGCGTCGGGGCATGATTCCATGCCGTCCAATATGTCTTCGACATAACGAAGCTGCCCGTTGCGCACCCAGTCCGCCAGTTGCCCGACTGAAGCTTCATATTCGTCCATATGGTCGAAAATAACAAAGCCCTGCATCCGGGCCCGCTTGACGAGCAGGTGACGCTCGACACGCGGCCCCTGCGGCCAGGGTGTCCATGTCGGGATGGACGCGGTTCCGCAAATGACGACGCGGGCATTCAGCGCGAGATGCGGATAAACCAGATCGCTGATCCGCCCGGCTGTGTTGTCAAAATAGACATTCACGCCATCCGGGCAGGCGTCGGCAATCGCCTGATCGAGGCCGTCAGCCTTGTAATCGAGTGCCAGATCATAGCCAAACGCCCCCACACATTGGGTGACCTTGTCGGCACCACCCGCGACGCCAACTGTCCGGCAGTCGAGTATCTTGGCAATCTGGCCAACCGCCGAACCAACCGCGCCTGCTGCCGTTGACACAAGCACAGTGTCGCCAGACCTGGGTTCACCAACCCGTGTCAGGGCCAGATGAGCAGTGACGCCGTTGATGCCCAGAATGCCAAGGGCGAGTGAAGGCGGCAGATCATGTTCGATGATCTTCCGGACGATCGCCGAGGGCGCAACCACCGCTTCCTCCTGCCAGCCGAACCAGCCGACCAGCCAGTCGCCGGGGACAAAACCATCCGCCCGGCTTTCCGTCACTTCGCCCACGGCAAGCGCACGCATCACCGCACCGATCTCTACCGGGGCAGAATAGTTGCCGACGTCAGCGATCCAGCCACGCATCGCGGGTTCCACCGAAAGAAAGCGGTTGCGGATCCGAATATGGCCGTTCGGCAGTTGTGACGTGGCGGCTTCGACAATCGCGAAATTTTCGGCCTGGGCCACACCTGTCGGCCGAGATGTGAGGATGACCTGGCGGTTCACCGGGCCATTCCCATCGCTGCGCGTGCGTTGGCATAGTCCTGTGCCAGCCAGTCGAGATAGTCGCCCGCAGGCTCGGCGTGTTTTACCGCGCCTATGCCTTGTCCCGCGCTCCAGATTTCCTTCCACGCCTTGGCATTGTCGCCTCCGCCGTCGATATTGATGCCCTTGCCATCCGCACGCTTCAAATTGGCGGGATCAAGTCCATGTTCCCGCAGCGAGGGTGCGAGGAAATTGGCATCGACGCCAGTGAAGCAGTTGGTCGTGACAATGTCTGCCGCTGCGCCGTTCACGATCATAGCCTTGAACCCGTCTTGCGTGTTCGCTTCTGCGGACGCCAGAAAGGGAGAACCGATATAGGCCAGATCCGCTCCCAAGACTTCAGCGGCAAGCACGGAACGGCCATTGGCGATGCAGCCGGCAAGCATCAGCAGGCCATCCCACCATTCCCGGATTTCCTGAACGAGCGCGAATGGGGACAGGTCTCCCGTGTGTCCGCCCGCACCCGCACCCACAGCGATGATGCCATCCACCCCCATTTCCGCGCATTTGCGCGCATGGCGGTTCTTGATGACGTCCTGAAACACCAGACTGCCATTGGCTTGCAACTGTCGCACCAGATTCGGGTTGGCGGCGAGGGCCAGGACCACGATTGGCACCTTGTGTCGCAGCACGACCTCAAGGTCGGCCTCGAGCCGTGAATTGCTGGAATGGGCGACAAGGTTTATTGCGTAGGGCGCGTCGCCCACCGCTTCCTTGATTCGGGCCACATCTGCATCCAGCGCTTGCGTGGAGCGCGGATTGAGCGCTGGCATGGATCCGATGATCCCGGCTCTGCACTGGGCGATGACAAGGTCTGCAGTAGAGGCGATAAACATCGGCCCGGCCATGACGGGAAGCCGCAGTTTCGCGCGAAGTCTTGCTGATAGTGTTGACGCTTCGCTCATGATTTCCTCCATGCAATCCGGCCTTCGTCAAGCAGTTTTCGTGTTTCCGAAAAGGCCCGGAAACTGGCACCCGTTTCAGTCTTCCAGACATGGAAGGTCAGGGTTTCGCCTGGTGTGACAATGCCCGAGAACCGGCAGCCAAGCTCGGTGATCGCCGCTGGATCCTGCCCCAGCGCCCGCGAGACAGCTAAACCAGCCATGCCGTAACTCGCCAGGCCATGCAGGATGGGCTTGTCGAAACCCGCGCGGCGTGCGGTTTCAGGGGCAATGTGCAGCGGGTTCCAGTCCCCCGACAAGCGATAGATCAAGGCTGATCGGGGCGAAGTCGAAACGTCAGTCCAGGCGTCCGCTTCACGGTGCGGAATGACGGAAGGTGTGCGGGGTGCGGGCGGGCCGCCAAAGCCGCCATCACTGCGCAGCAGCAGCGTCTGGCGCAGCGTGCAACAGGTCGCGCCTGAGGCCGCGTCCCGGATTGTCCGTTCGAGCACCAGCACGGCACCTTTCCCTTCGCCTCGATCTGTCAGGGAAATCACGCGGGCTTCCCCCGTCACATCGGCGGACGGGGGCAGGGGGTTGGGGAACCAAGCCATTTGCTCAAAATGCACCAGCTTGCCGAAATCCACGCCGAAGCGGGAATCACGGATCCACATGCCGGGCGTTGTCAGGGTCACCGCAAAAGTGGGAAGCACGCGCAGGCGGGTTTCGTTCAGGAAGGCCAGATCGGCCTGATCCACCGGATCATGCCCCAACCCCAGGCCCAAAGCGTAGAGGATGGCGTCGCGCGGGCCGTAGCTTTGGGTTGGCGCCGCAAAATCATGTGCGAACAGCGCGTCGGGGTTGATGGCCATTGTCTCAGACCGGATCCCAGGTGAAGACGTCGGCTGAACGGTGCAACGGATAGAAATCATTGGCGAACTGATCAAACACGCGCTCCGCCACTGTTTCCGGTGTCCAACCGTCGGCAGTATGCGCGGTGCGGATCGGGCGGGGTTGCGAAAAAAGGAAAATCTCGTTGTTCCGCACTGCGAAAATCTGTCCGGTCACCTTGGCTCCTTCATCGCTGCACAGCGCGACGACAAAGGGTGCAATCTTTTCCGCCTCCAGCTTTTTCAGGCCATCGACCCGCTTTTGCTGTTCCGGCGTATCGGTGGGAATGGAGTCGATCATCCGCGTCCAGGCGAAGGGTGCGACTGCGTTGGAACGAACGCCGAACCGCTGCATGTCGAGCGCGATGGACTTTGACAGGCCCACAATACCGAGCTTCGCCGCAGAATAATTGGCCTGCCCGAAATTGCCGATAAGTCCGCTGGTCGAGGTCATATGCACATAGGCGCCCGATCCCTGCTCCTTGAAGAACGGGGCAGCGGCGCGGCTGGTGTTGAAGCTGCCTTTCAAATGCACGGCAATCACGGCGTCAAAATCGTCCGGCCCCATCTTGTGGAAATAGACGTCGCGCAAGTTTCCCGCATTGTTGATCACAGCATCGATCCGGCCAAATCCATCCACCCCGGCGTTCACCATTGCGCACGCGCCAGCCCAGTCAGCCACACTGTCATGATTGGCAACAGCCTTGCCACCCATCTCCCTGATTTCCGCAACGACATGTTCTGCCGGAGACGCTTCGTCCTTGCCTTCGCCCGTGATTGTCACGCCCAGATCATTGACGACCACCGCCGCCCCGGCCTTTGCCAGCTCCAGCGCGATCCCCCGTCCTACGCCGCGTCCGGCACCGGTGACCAGTGCGACTTTTCCATCCATCATTCCCATCTTCTTGTCTCCTTTTCCGTTATTGCAAGCGGAGCGTGGCAATCCGGCTTTGGTGCTGCTGGATTGCTTCGTTGCGATGCTCCCCGCAATGACGGCGTGCGTTGCGCATCAATAGCTTTTGGGCAGACCGAGCACCTTTTCGGCAATGAAGCTCATGATCAGTTGCTCGGTAATCGGCGCAAGGCGGGTCAGTGCGGATTCGCGGTAGAGGCGCTCGACATGATATTCCTTGGCATAGCCAAATCCGCCGTGCGTCGCGACTGCCTGCCAAGCGGCATCATGGCAGGCACGAGCCGCGAGGAATTTGGCGCTGTTGGCCTCAGCCCCGCACGGCAGGCCGCTGTCATAAAGAAGCGCAGCCTTTTCGATCATCAGCCAGGCCGATTCCAGATACATCCATCTTTCGGCCAGCGGGTGCTGAATACCCTGATTCTGACCAATGGGCCGGTCAAACACCACGCGATCCTTGGCATATTGCGTGGCGCGACGCAGCGCATCGCGGCCAATGCCAATCGCTTCGGCACCAATCAATATGCGTTCCGGATTGAGGCTGTGGAGGATATAGCCAAAGCCCTTGCCCTCTTCGCCGATCCGGTCTTCTTCGGGAATGAACAACCCGTCGATGAAGATGGCGTTGGAATCGACGGCCTTGCGACCCATTTTCGGGATCAGGTGAACGTCGATCTTGCTACGATCGAGATCGGTGTAAAAGATGGTGATGCCGTCCGTTGGTCTGGCGCATTCTTCATATTTGGTGGTGCGCGTCAGCAGCATGATCTTGTTCGCCACCTGCGCGGTGGACGTCCAGACCTTTTGCCCGTGGACGACATAGCCGCCCGGCACTTTTTCGGCGAAGGTCTTGATGCGCGTTGTGTTGAGCCCGGCATCGGGTTCGGTAAAGCCGAAACAACACTGGTCCTCACCCGCCACCAGACGCGGCACCCAGCGGGCTTTCTGATCATCGCTGCCTTTCACCACAATGGGATGCGGGCCGAACAGGTTGATATGGATGGTCGAGGCCGCCGCAAAACCGCCGCCGCAGGCCGCCACTTCATTCATCATCGTCATGGCTTCGGTGACGCCCAGCCCGGAGCCGCCAAATTCCTCGGGCATGGTGATTCCCAGCCACCCGCCCTCGGCCATGGCGCGGTGAAATTCGCGAGGGAATTTCCCGTCGTCATCGCGGGCTAGCCAATAATCGTCGCCAAATTGCGAGCAGACGGCGCGGACGCCCTCACGGATGATCGCGAGATCGTCTTCTGTGGGAAGCAGACGGGCCGTCATGCCTGCGCACTCCGCATCATCAACGCGCCGCGCAGCGTGCGGCAGACAATGTCATCATGCTGGTTCAGGCCAGTATGTTCAAAGGTAACAATGCCCTGCGTCGGGCGCGATTTACTGTTCCGCAATTCGATCACGCGAGTTTCCGCGCGAATGGTGTCGCCTGCAAAGACTGGTTTGGGAAAGGTCGTTTCACGCATCCCCAGATTGGCAATGGTGGTGCCAAGGGTCGTGTCCTGCACGGACAGGCCGATCACAAGCCCAAGCGTGAAGATGGAATTCATCAGCGGTTTGCCGAATTCCGTCGTTGCCGCATAGGCGTGATCAATATGGATCGCTGCCGGATTGTAGGTGAGGGACGAAAACAGGATATTATCCATATCCGTCACCGTGCGCCGGATTTCATGTTGAAAAAGCTGTCCAATTTCAAATTGTTCAAAATAAAGTCCGGCCATTTTTGACACTCCTTATATTGTTTCGGCCCGATGCCTGCACCGCCGTCATTGCGAGGCAAGCGAAGCAATCCCGCAGCGCCGGGCATCTGGATTGCTCCGCTTCGTTCGCAATGACGAAAGCAGGTCATCATGTTAGTTCAAGCGTCCCAGGATAGAGACGGCAGCAACGCTGTTGGCCGGCTGCCCCCCCAGATTGTGCGTGAGCCCGAAATCGGCTTTGGCAAGCTGGCGGCTGCCCGCGCGACTGGCCAACTGGTTGTAAACTTCATAAGCCATCCGCAGGCCGGACGCGCCGACCGGATGTCCGAAACATTTGAGACCCCCGTCCGTCTGGCAGGGAATCGCGCCGGAGCGGTCATACCGGCCATCGAGAATATCGAAGATCGCGCGACCCGGCGCTGACAGGCCAAGATCTTCCATCGTAACAAGTTCGGTGACGGAAAAGCAGTCATGCACTTCGGTGAGCGAGAGATCATCGACGGTGATTCCGGCTTCAGCATATGCGCGCCGGGAAGCGATTTGCGTGTTGCGAACAGACGCGCCGTCCCACTCGCCATACCCCATTTCCCAGCCATGGCTTGCGCAGACCTGGATGGCCTTCACCACAACCGGATTGGCATGGCCCATTCCTCTGGCGATGTCTGGCGTGGTCACGATCACGCAGGCTGCGCCGTCAGACACGCCACAACAATCAAACAGGCCCAGCGGATCGGCAATCAGCGGGGCTTTCAGGATCGTTTCCATATCCACCGCCTTGCGCAGATGTGCCTTGGCATTTTCCGCGCCGTTCTGATGGCTTTTCCAACTGACGTGCGCCATTGCGCGCTTGAGATCCGCGGCTTCCACGCCATGTCGCGCGGTATAGGCACCGGCCAATTGTGCGAACGTGCCGGGGGCGGAGCCGTAGGGAAGCCACAGGTCATTCGCGAGCCCCTTGGTGCGCAGCGGCAATCCACCATAGCCCGTGTCCTTCAGCTTCTCGACGCCGACGGCAACGGCGATGTCCACCGCACCCGCTGCAACGGCATAAGTCGCCGCGCGCAAGGCTTCGGTGCCCGTCGCGCACATGTTCTCGACGCGTGAGACAGGGATGGTCTTCAGCCGCAACGCATGGGCAAGCGGGAGGGCGGAGTTGCCGACATTGATGTCGTCCAGCGCATTCCCGATCCACGCTGCACCGATCTGGCTTCGCTCGATCCCTGCGTCTGCCAGTGCTTCCTCGAACGCGTCGACCATCAGATCTTCGGGGCCTTTGTTCCAATGCTCCCCAAACTCGGTGCAGCCCATGCCGATGATGGCAACCTTGTCCTTGATACCGCTTGCCATCCTATGCCTCCATCGCCGGACGCTGGAGCGGCGCGGCCTTCCAGAACCAGGTGCGGAAGCCCCGGCGCTTGTCATGCGATTTGACGCGCAGCCGCATGGTCAGCCTGTCGCCCACGGTGAATCCTTTGGCGTCCGCATCTGTCAGTTCCATCATTACGCGCGCGCCATTGTCGAACTGCACCAGTCCGAACCAGAAAGGCGGGTCGGGTGTGAAGTTGAGCCGGTCTGCTGTCACGGAAACGAGCGTGCCGGTCAGATCCGCCAGCCGGACATCCTCCAGTGTTTCAGGGCCGTCGGCATCGGGGCGAACCGGGATGCGCGATTTGGGGAACTGGACGTTGCCCGCAGAATCGCGCCCGCCAATAAAGCCAATCGTGTCGCGGCCATGACGTTCCAGCACCGTTGCCTGCGCCTTTTGCTCAAATTCCGAACGCACGCCCCAATCCAGTTCGAGCGCGCCCGAAAGCGAGAGGAAGCGGATATAGTCGGCAAAGGCGAGCCCCTGCGTCAGCGCCGCTTTGGCATCCGCCGCACCCGGCACCATACCGGATACATCAAACACCAGAGCGTCGCACCCGCTGCCGAATCCGGCGAGCAACACCTTGTCGCCGGGCTTGGCAGCCTCCAGGGCGAGCGCGAGCGCGAAGAGGGCATGTGCCGCCCCTAGGTCTCCCGCGTGCGCGCCAAGCTCGACCGCATGGTTGGGTGCCCCGACGCCCGTCAATTTCGCTATATCCCGGGTCATGCCCGCCAGAGGTTCGGCAATGGCGCACTGGGTGATCGCGCTTGCCTCCACGCCTGCGTCAGCCAGCGCTGCCTTGATGGCGGGGGCGATCACTTCGCGCGCGGCAGTCTCCTTCACGAACCGCTCTTCATAGCCATAAGGCGTCGGATGTTCGCGCGACGCATAGAGATCGATCAGATCATGCGAAATGCTGGCATGGCCGATCAGGCGGGCAGGGGCGTCGTCGGAAATCAGTGCCGACGCGCCCCCATCGCCAAAGGAAAGATGGAAGGGGCTGCCGGCCTTTGCCGCACGCCGTTCGCCGGCTGCAATGAGTGAGTGACCCTTGCCTAGCAAGGCATCAAGCAAGGCAGAAACAGCGCAACGGCGGGATCCTGATACATCGGATGACCGTGTTGTTCGGGGCAAGGCAAGGGCATCCACCATCACGGCGGAATGACTGCGTTCGGTGAAGGGGGCTGAGGTGGACGCGAAGGTTATCCGCTCCGGCGTCATCCCCCCCAGCGCTAGGCGTGCCGCTTCAGTGGCCAGCGTAACGGCATCCTCATCCCAGCCCGCAACAGCCCGGTAACCGATTCCACGCCCGCCCAATCCTGAGAATCGGAGTGCCTTGGCTGCGGCTGACCGATCCAGCCGGAGCAGTGGCAGATAGCTGCCCATCCCTGCAATTCCGCGATTTGTACCCGTCATCCTGCTGCTACCATCCTGCAATCTGCGTTTTCGCTGCAGGCAGTTCTTGACAGCAATTTGAATGTTTGTAAACAGGTTCACCAATATTCGTTAAAAACTGAGGCTTGAATGCCCGTAAGCGCTGAATTTCAAGGAGTCGATGGCTGATGAGCATGGATATTTTCAAAAGCGATGTGCTCGCCGGAAAGTCGATTCTCGTCACCGGTGGCGGTTCTGGCCTCGGCAAGGAAATCAGCAAGGCGCTCGCGATCAAAGGGGCGCAGGTGCATATTTGCGGGCGCCGTGCGAACATCCTTGAAGAAGCGGTCGCCGAGATCGGTCACGGCGCGAAATTCCATGTCTGCGACATTCGCGATGCCGATTCGATTGACGCGATGATGGCATCAATCTGGTTGCATGGCCCGCTCACCGGCCTCGTCAACAATGCCGCCGCCAACTTCATCGCGCCGACCAAGGATCTGAGCCCGCGCGGCTTTCGCGCTGTCACCTCCACGGTGATGGACGGAAGTTTCTTCGTTACCCTCGCGGCAGGCAAACGCTGGATTGCAGAGGGCATCAAGGGTTCGGTCGTCAGCAATCTGGTAACCTGGGTGTGGAGCGGATCGGCGTTTGTCGTGCCCTCGGCAATGGCCAAGACGGCTCTGCACGCCATGACGATGTCGCTCGCGGTCGAATGGGGCAAATATGGCATCCGCCTCAACGCCACCGCGCCGGGGCCTTTCCCCACGGAAAGCGCATGGGAAAAGCTCAATCCCATTCCCGACGCACAATCTTCCGCCACCGGATGCGACACGGTGCCGCTCGGCCGCTTTGGCCAGATGCCGGAACTGCAGAATCTTATCACTTTCCTGCTGTCTGACGGGTGCGATTACATCACCGGCCAGACCATCGCGATTGATGGTGGCCAGCATCTCGCCCAGCCGGGCACCTTTGCCGATCTGACCGGCATGAGCGACGCGCAATGGCAGGCCGCCCGCGAGGCGATCCAGGCATCCACCCAGAGAGACAAGGCAAACCGCGTATGATCGAACGCACCCTCTTTACAGAAGAGCATAATATGTGGCGGGAAACCGTCCGCCGCTTCATGGAAAAAGAAGTTGTGCCCTATCATGCACAATGGGAACATGATGGCTGCGTGCCGCGAGAGCTTTGGCTGAAAGCGGGTGCCGAAGGGCTGCTGTGCTGCACGGTTCCTGAAGAATATGGCGGCATGGGCCTCGACTATCTGTTCGACGTGATCGTGTTCGAGGAATTGTGGCGTGTGGGTGCCAGTGCTCCCGGTTTCCTGATCCATACTGATCTGGTCGCGACCTATATCCTGACACACGGGACCCCCGAGCAAAAGGCGAAATGGCTTCCCCGGATGGTGAAGGGTGAAGCCATTGGCTCGCTCGGCATGACCGAACCGCACGCGGGATCCGACCTGAAGGCCATTAGAACCAAGGCTGTGCGGGATGGCGACGAGTTTGTGATCGACGGGCAGAAGGTGTTCATCTCCAACGGGCAGATGTGCGACATCCTTGTGCTCGCGACCAAGACCGACAGCGCGGCGGGCGCGAAGGGAGTCACGCTGTTCCTTGTGGAAGGTGATCGTGAAGGGTTCCGCCGCGGCCGCAATCTCGAAAAGCTGGGGATGAAGGGGCAGGATACGTCCGAACTGTTCTTTGAAAATGTCCGTATTCCGGCCACCAACATGCTGGGCGCGGAAGGCGGCGGATTTGG
>JANOAJ010000055.1:0-13261 GCA_031411035.1 Sphingomonadales bacterium | reverse complement strand
GGGCACACTCAAAATCGTCATCAACAAGCCCGCCTGCTGCGGCTACGGCGTTTGTGCGGAAATCTGCCCCGAAATTTTCAAGCTGGATGAAAATGGCATCGTCTATGTGGATGATGAGATTGTGCCCGCCGGTCTGGAAGATCAGGCGCGCGAAGGCGCAGATGCCTGCCCGCAATCGGCGCTGTCTGTTGTGGCTGCCTGACGCGTGGTGACCGATATTGCAGCATTGCTGGCACCGGTGCGGTTGGGGCCGCTTTCCCTGCGCAACCGTTTCGTGATGTCTCCGATGACGCGCAGTCATTCCCCCGGCGGCGTGCCCGGCGCGGATGTCGCGGCCTATTATACGCGACGGGCGGTAGCGAATGTTGGGCTGATCATCACCGAAGGCGTGGGCGTCGATCATCCGTCCGCCATCGGGCATGGCTCAATGGGCGAACATGATATTCCAGTGCTGCACGGTGATGCGGCGCTGGCAGGCTGGCGTGCCGTGGTAGACGGTGTCCACGGCGCAGCCGGCAAGATTATTCCCCAATTGTGGCATATGGGCGAAATCCGGAATGAAGGCACACCGCCCTATCCCGAAGCCAGATCGATGCGCGCGGCAGAGATGCGCGAAGCCGATATCGCGGAAGTCACCGCAGCCTTCGTCCGCAGTGCGGCGAATGCCAAGGCGGCGGGTTTTGATGGCGTCGCGCTTCACGGCGGGCACGGCTATCTCCTCGACAGTTTTTTATGGGCAGGCACCAACACCCGTGATGACGCCTGGGGCGGGGATGTTTTGCGCCGCACGCGGTTCGTGGCGGATCTGGTGCGTGCGATCCGCGCGGCGGTCGGCCCTGGTTTTCCTATCCTTTATCGCCTGTCTCAATGGAAATTGCAGGATTATGAGGCGCGACTCGCGCAATCGCCGGAAGAACTCGCGATCATCACCGGGGCCCTGGTGGATGCGGGCGTGGACATTTTTGATGTCAGCACGCGAGTGTTCTCCGTACCTGCGTTCGCAGGATCGGACAGGGGGCTGGCTGGCTGGGTGCGCGCACTCTCAGGCAGGCCCGTCATGACTGTTGGCGGCATCGGCTTCAACAAGGAACTGTCAGCCAGCTTTGCCGAGCCAACGCAAGCGATCGACAATCTGGACGAAGTGTTGCGCCGGTTTGAGGCCGAGGAGTTTGATCTGGTAGCCCTTGGTCGCGCCTTGCTTATGGATCCCGCCTGGGTGATGAAAGCAGAGGCGGGCGAACCATTCGCGCCATTCAATATCGCAGCTTATGCAACGCTGGACTAACCCCGGCTAAAACCCTTCCGAAGTCGCATAGATATGCATCCGGGCGGCGTTGGCGTTGCCGGTTTGGCCGCACATGAACAGGATGGCGCGGGCGATATCATCACCCACCATAGGCGGGATATATTCATCCCAGCCCGGCTGGCCGTGTGCTTTCATATCTTCGAAAATCTCGGTGGTGGTGGTGCCCGGCGCAACAAGGCCGACGCGGACGCCGCTTCCTGCCAGTTCGATCCGCAGCACATCTGTAAAGGCATCCAGCGCGCGTTTCAGCCCGCCATACACGCCTGTGCCTGCCGCCGTCAGGCTGGCCCCGATGCTCGACAGATTGACGATCTGGCCGCTGCCATTCGCTTTCATATGCCGCGCAAAAAGGATGCTGGTGCGCACCACTGCGGAATAATTGATGGCGATCAGCGGTTCCAGCTCCGCCAGATCAAACGCATCGACATGGCTGGTGCGCAAGATGCCGGCATTGTTGATCAGGATATCCACAGTGCCAAGCCGCGCGATGGCCGCATCCAGTAACGCCTGCGCGGCCATCGGTTCGGCAAGGTCAAGCGCCACAAAGGATGCGCCGCCGCCGAGTTCTCCCGCCAAAGCCTCCAGCCGCTCGGCACGTCGCGCCACCAGCAACACGCGCGCGCCCGCGCCTGCCAAGGCCCGTGCCGTTGCCGCGCCGATGCCCGATGAGGCACCGGTAACCACGGCTGTCTTGCCTGCCAAATCAGCCATGTCCGGCTCGACCCCTAATCAAGAAATACTGGCACGAACTGCCGCCGCGCGATGCGCCAGCCTGCGCCAGTACGCACTAGCTGGTCATCATAATAGCCGATGCCGTGATGGATCGGCCCGCCTTCGTTTACCGGCATCAGCAAGGCATCAACATAGCTGCGGGCATGGGCCTGGCCATCCTGAGTCCAGCTTTCCACATTGGTGATGCGGTGTAACGTCGGGCCTATATCGGCATGAGCCTGTTTCATGAAATGGGCGATAGCGGCTGGCCCCTGCCATTTGCCGAAACTGCCATAATCGCATTCGCAATCGTCGGAAAAGCAGGCCCGCAGTTTCTGCCAGTCGCGCCGGTCAATCGCGCAGCCATAGGAAACAAGAAGGGCGGTGATCGCCCGGTCGTCCTGTGCGCTCAGGGCAAGGCCGTTGCTGCTCATCACGTTCATCCGTCTCTCCGCGCGTCGTTTGACGATGCGCCGAGTCTATCGGGGCGGCGGGCAGGCTGGCCCTTCTTTGGGTAGGCGTTTCACAATGAGGATGCGCAATGAAGGATGCGAATATGGGAAGAGGTGGAAGCAATGCTGATTTCAAGCCTGTGTATGGTGGGATATGACGGGCCCGCCCCCGGGCTGGAGATATGGCCCGCCGAGCCGTCTCATTGTCACCGCGATGTCGCGCAGGCGTCATTCCAGCACAGCCTCCATATGGCCAGGCGCGCCGATGCGCTGGGCTTTGACTGGGTCAGCGTTTCCGAACATCATTACGCGCCCTACATCATGACCCCCAATCCGTGTGTGATGGCAGGCGCGCTGGCGCAGGTGACCAGCCGTGCCAAGATTGCGCTGCTGGGGCCATTGGTGCCGCTATCCAACCCTGTCCGCCTTGCCGAGGAACTGGCAATGGTGGATATGATAAGCGGTGGGCGGCTGGTCGTGCTGTTCCTGCGCGGCACGCCCAATGAACATCGCACCTATGATAATGATGCCGCCGCCACCCGTGCGATGACACAGGAGGGAATTGATCTGATCGTCAAGGCGTGGACATCGGACGAAGCCTTTGCGTGGAATGGCGACCAATATCAGTTCAGCACCGTATCGGTTTGGCCCAAAACCGTGCAGGCGCCGCACCCGCCAATCTTTGGATCTGGCAATAGTGAGGAATCAGTGCGCTTCGCGGCCGCGCGCCGGATGGGCATCGCCTTCTCGTTCGTTCCGCCAGACGTTGTGCGCGATTGGGTGGCGCTTTACCACGCAGAGGCCGACAAGGCCGGATGGAAGCCGGGTCCGCAACACGTCATTTATCGTGGCATCGCTTATGCGGCGGAAAGCGATGCCAAGGCGGCAGACGATTTGGGCACATTCTTCGGTCAGAAGATGGCGGAGCAAGCGCAGGTCCAGCAAACGACACTGGGTGGGCCACCGATTGTGCCGCTAGTCCTCGAACCCTATTTCGTCGGCGGGTCGGAGACGCTGATCGGCAAGATGGAAACCTTGCGCGATTGCGGAGTGGGCGTGGTCGATCTGGCGTGGGGAATTGGCAATCCAACGCAACGCGAGGCGGCGATGGATTGCTTTGCGGAGCGGGTGTTGGGGGTAGCGCAAGGTTTGTAGGGGCTATGCAACTTGCCATCGTCCCTTGAGCGTCCTCCCCGAAAGACGGTCTGACCGGCTTTCCCCTGTCGCGCAAGCGAGCGCTTTCAGGCGCGAGAGCGCCCGCCGCTCCGCATCACGCTCGATACCTCAGCAAATCAACAAGCAGGGTGAAGGCCGGAGACTGCTGGCGGCGGCTGGGATAGTAGAGGTGATAGCCCGGAAATGGCGCGCACCAGTCTTCCAGCACGCGGATCAATTGGCCGCTGGCGATATGATCTTTCACCATGTCTTCCGGCGTATAGCCCAGCCCAAGGCCATCAAGCATGGCCTTGAGGCCCAGGGAACCAGCATTGAAAATCATCTGCCCTTCCACGCGCACGTTGATTTCACGGCCGTCCTTTTCGAATTCCCAGGGAAGGATGCCCCCGAGCGTTGGCAAGCGCAGCTTGATGCAGTTGTGACCGGTCAGGTCATGCGGCGTTTCGGGCTTGGGATGCCGCGCGAAATAACCGGGTGTGCCGACCACGGCCATCCGCATGTCCGGCGCGATGCGGACGGCGATCATGTCCCGCGCAACCTGCTCACCCAATCGCACGCCCGCATCGAACCGCCCGGCGACAATGTCCGTAAAGGCGTTGTCCGCGTCGATTTCCACCTGGATGTCCGGGTGATCCGGCAATAGCTTCGTGATCGCCGCATAGAGAACATAATGGGCCGCATGATCACTCGCCGTGATCCGGATAGTGCCTGCTGGCTTGTCGCGCAGGGCATGCAAAGCTGCCAGTTCCGCGTCAATTTCGTCCAGTCGCGGTCCGATTGTAGCCAGCAGCCGCGCGCCAGCCTCGGTTGGTGACACGCTGCGGGTCGTGCGTGCGAGCAGGCGGATGCCGAGCCGTTCTTCCAGTCCGCGCATGGAATGGCTGAGCGCGGATTGCGAAACGCCAAGCTGTGCCGCTGCCCGGGTAAAGCTGCGTGCCTTTGCCACGGCGACAAAGCCACTCAGGTCATTGAGATTCGCGCGCGCCATATATTATTTCAGTTCATAAGCTTATGCAGATTTATATGGATAATCGATCAAGTCAGAGGGTGCTAGTGCGAAATCTTCACATCGGTTTGGCTTTTGAGAAGGAATGGAAGCATGCAAAAACGCGCACTCGGAACGAGCGGCCTGGAAGTTTCTGCCATTGGCCTTGGCTGCATGGGGATCAGTTTTGGTTATGGTCCGGCAATGGACAAGGCCGAGGGCATTGCGTTGATCCGGGCAGCAGTGGAAAAGGGCGTCACCTTTTTCGATACTGCCGAAGTCTATGGCCCTTTCGCGAACGAGGAACTGGTCGGCGAAGCGCTGGAACCGTTCAAAGGGCAGGTACAGATTGCCACCAAGTTCGGCTTCAATCTGGGGCCGGACATACCGAAAGGCGTGCTGACGCCGTGCAGCCGCCCGGAACGCATCCGCCAGGCTGCCGAAAACTCCCTTAAGCGGTTGCGCGTTGACGCCCTTGATCTGTTTTACCAGCACCGCGTCGATCCGAATGTGCCGATTGAGGATGTGGCAGGCACGGTTGCCGATCTGATCCGCGAGGGGAAAGTGAAGCATTTCGGCCTGTCCGAGGCAGGCGCGCAGACGATCCGCCGCGCGCACGCCGTTCAGCCTGTGGCGGCGCTTCAAAGTGAATACTCGCTATGGAAGCGCGGGCCGGAAGCGGAAATTATCCCGACGCTTGAGGAACTGGGCATTGGCTTCGTGCCTTATAGCCCGCTCGGGAAGGGCTTCCTTGCTGGAAAAATTGATGAGGGGACAGCCTTTGCTGCCGGGGATATTCGCAATGCCTTGCCCCGCTATACATCCGAGGCGCGCGCTGCAAATCAGGCGCTGGTCGATCTCGTGACAGCAACCGGTGTGCGGAAAGGTGCCACACCGGCCCAGATTGCGCTGGCTTGGCTACTCGCGCAAAAGCCCTGGATCGCGCCCATTCCTGGCACGACCAAGCTGCACCGGCTTGAGGAAAATATCGGTGCGGCAAGTGTCAGCCTGTCGCCAGAAGATCTTGCCGAAATCGAACGTGCGTCCGCAGACATCCAGATTGTCGGCACGCGTTACACCGAGGCAATGGAAAGCATGACCGGTCTTTGACTAAATCTGGGCCGGGACATTCTTATCCTGGCCTCGTTTCAGAAGAGCGTCCGCAATTCGGTTTTCAGCACCTTGCCATAATTATTCTTGGGCAGGCTTTCGACAAAGACATAGGTCTTGGGCCGCTTGAAACGTGCGATGCTGGAAACGCAGTGATCGTCCAGTTCGGCTTCGCTGATGTCTGCTCCGGCGCGCGGGACGATAAAGGCCACCACGATTTCGCCCCAGTCCGGATCGGGGCGACCGATCACCGAAACCTCGCTGACGCCGGGATGGGTCAGCAGGGCTTCTTCCACTTCACGGGGGTAGATGTTGGTGCCACCCGAAATGATCACGTCCTTTGAACGGTCCTTGAGCGTCAGATAGCCATCCGCGTCCAACGCACCAAGATCGCCCGTCCACAGCCAGCCATCACGCACTGTGTCCGCAGTCGCGCCGGGATTGTTCCAGTATCCGTGCATCACCGTGGCACCGCGCACCAGTATCTCGCCCGTCTCGCCCGGCGGGAGCGGCTGTCCGGCTTCATCGGCAACGCGCACTTCCACGCAACTATGCGCCGTCCCGACCGACGCCAGCCGCTCCCGCCAGCGGGGATGCTGGCGATCCGCGACGGCAGCCCGGCGTAAGGTGGTGATCGTCATCGGGCTTTCACCCTGACCATAAATCTGGATGAAGCGGGGGCCGAATGTGGCAACCGCATCCTCGATATCCGCCAGATACATCGGCCCGCCACCATAAATTATCGTGTTCAGCCCCTCGCCGGAAAGCCCGTGGCTTTTGGCATGATCCACCAACCGTTTGACCATTGTGGGGGCCGCAAACAGCGACACGTCACCAAAATGCCGCCCAAGGGCCAGCAGTTCATCGGAATCAAAGCCGTGTGATGCAGGCACAACGTGCGCGCTGCCGCGCAGGATATGGACAATGCTGTACAGCCCCGCCCCGTGGGAGATGGGGGCAGCATAGACGCTGGCGCAGCCCGGCCGTGGTTCATCCACATCGGCCAGATAGGCATAGGTCATCGCCTGAAGATTCCCGTGCGTCAGCATCACGCCCTTGGGCCGGCCTGTTGTGCCGGATGTGTAGAACAGCCAGGCAAGGTCATCCACGCGCCGTTCCACCGGGTCTGCAACAGGTGTGTGGGCGAGCAGGCGGGCAAAGGCGTCGCTGCCGGTATCGATCCGGATACAGCCCGGCAGTTCGTCTTCGCCCGGGCCGTCAACGAAGCAGAGCTTTGCGCCAGAATCGGCGATGATGTGCGCGGCCTCCTTGGCATGGAGTTTGGCATTGATCGGCACGGCAACAGCGCCTGCCGCCCAGATGCCCACCAATGCGGGAAGATAGGCAGGGGTGTTTTTGAGGAACAATGCCACCCGGTCACCCGGCGCAATGTCGTGAAGTGCGGCAAGGGAGGCCGCGATGGCCGCAGATTGGTCAGCGAATTCGCGATAGGTGGCAACACATGTCGTGCCTTCGAACAGCGCGGGCGTTGCACCGGAACGTTGCGCGGTGCGCCATAACCACAGGGCCAGATTCATGCCATTCTCCCCGACGCGCTGCAGGCATTTTCAGGGCATGCACGCAAAATAGTGCGCCGTAACTTAGCCGTTCCGGACCAGCGCGCCCTAACCCATGGCGACAATTTGCGGAAGGCATCCGGCATCGCGGTGGCGCGGAATATTTGTTCGGACATATTCGCCGGGCCCTTCAGTTCTTCACACGGCGCATTGTCATGGAATGGCGGAAGCGGGAGGCCGGGTGGGTGTTGATGGTGACTTGCGCAATCAGCCCTTCGGTCGTGATGTAGCAGCGCCGCACTTCCAGCGCGGCCGACCCTTCCAGAATCCCCAGTCCTTCGGCAAGGTCCGGCGTAACGAGCGTCGCAGTGATTTCCTGCCGCACTTCCACGATATTCTGGCCGAACATATCCTCGATAAGGGGAAAGATCGGGCCGGTATGGCGCTGCAACAGCCTGCCGACAGAGGCAAAGGCGCGGTTGATATAATATTCTGTCCGGCAAATGCCCGAGCCTGCCGTTTCGGCATGTCTGTAGCCGCGCACTTCAAGCCATTCCTCACGCGTGTGCAGGCCGGTTCTCAGTGCGCGCTTGCCTTCGATGCGGGTCATCCTGATCGTGTCGATTTCAAGCCGCGTGCCTGCGGCAAAATCCATCAGATCATTGATCGACATGACTTCGTGAATATAGGAATCGCGGCTGCGGGACGGTTCCACCCTGGTGCCGGCACCTTGGCGTGACGAGACAAGGCCATCATCACGCAACCGCCTCAGCGCTTCGCGAACAGTATAGCGGCTTACAGAAAACCGGCCGCACAGAATGTCTTCTGTCGGGATCAGCGATCCCACCGGATAGACCCCGCTGACAATCTCGTCTTTCAGCGTGCGGGCGACCTGGACGTAGAGCGGATCGCCATTTTTCACCGATGCCACGCCGCGCGCGCCTGACGTTGCGTTCTGCACGGCTGGTTCGGGCGCGGGGTCGAGGGGCATTGTGTCTCTTTTTCAGCTCAGATGTCGCGCGGTCCAATCGCCGGGATGATGAGTACGATATGTATGGACAAATTTGGAAAACTCAAGGGGAATATCCGATGTCAAAGCGTTGACCGGAAAGCCTGTGGTGATATTAGTCTGGACATATTCGAAAGAACGACCGGCGCCGGAATGGGAGCACGTCATGAATGCAGTCAGCACCAACGGAAACGAAATCCTGCTTGAACCGGTCACCGTGCCCGCGGAGGCCTATATTTCGGAAGACTATGCCCGGGCTGAGCATGAGCGACTGTGGCGCAAGGTGTGGCTGCAGGCAGGGCGGGTCGAGGACATCCCCGAAGTCGGCAATTTCATCACTTATGACATAGGCAGTGATTCGGTTCTGATCGTGCGCACGGGCCCCGATACGGTCAAAGCCTATCACAATGTCTGCACGCATCGCGGCCGCCGTCTGGTGGATACGCCCGCAGGTGCACGGAACGCGCGTGGCACGAAGATGAATTTTGTCTGCGGCTTTCATGGCTGGACCTTCAACAAGGAAGGCCAGTGCACCTTTATTCCACATCAGGATGACTGGCAGGGTGCCTTGTCCGCCGAACGGACAAGTCTGGGGCCGGTAAGGGTGGATAGCTGGGGGGGCTGGCTGTGGATTACGCTCAATCCCGATGCGCCGCCGCTTGCCGAATGGCTTGATCCCGCCGCAGGCCTGCTTGATCCCTTCGAGCTCCAGAACATGCGCGCGCGCTGGCGCAAATGGATTGTCTTTGACTGTAACTGGAAAGTCGCGCTGGAAGCGTTCAGCGAAACCTATCACGTCCAGACGACCCATCCCGAATTCAATGCCTTTGGCGAATTTCGGGGCTGGGCGCGCAGCCACGGGCTTCACACCAATATCGGTTATGAAGCGCCCAAGAATATGGACGAGAACCAGGCCAAGCTGCGGATCGGGTCGGGGGAGGATCCGCGCCTCTCCACGGCGGAGATGCAGGTCTTCACCTGGGAGAACGCCAACACCAACACCACAATGACGCTGGTCAATGCGGCAATGCGGCTGAAGGATGAATTGCCTGAAGGTACGCCTGCGCCCGAAGTGCTGCAGCACTGGCTCAAAACCGCGCGCGCGGATGACGAAAAGCGTGGCGTCTTCTGGCCCGTTGTGGAACCCGCCCACACGGCGAAGAGCGGCACGGCATGGCAGATTTTCCCCAATTTCCAGATCGGCCATGCCGTCAACAACATGCTCTGCTACAGCGCTAGGCCTTTTGGCACGAATCCTGACAAGTGCATATTTGAAGCCGCTGTCTATGAACTGTTCCCGCAAGGCGAGGCGCCCGAGACGGAGTGGGAATATACCGAGCCGCAAGACTGGCCACCCGTGCTGCAGCAGGATTTCACCAACATGGCGGCCGTGCAGCAGGGCATGAAAAATGCCGGATTTCGCGGCACCCAGCCCAATCCCTATATGGAGCGGGCCGTGGCCAGCCTGCATCTCAATCTGTCAAAATATATGGGTGCGGGCGCGCCGAGCCGTATCAAGTGACGGAAACCGGGGCTTCACAGCCGGGCAGGGGCTGCTTCGGCCCCCTTGCGGGCGTGCGTGTCGTTGATCTGACGGCAATGGTGATGGGCCCCTATTGCACCCAGATCATGGCAGATATGGGCGCTGACGTGATCAAGATTGAATCGCCAGGTGGAGACAATACCCGGAATATCTCGGTCGGCCCGGAACCGGGAATGAGTGGCGTTTTCATCAACGTGAACCGGGGAAAGCGCAGCATCGTGCTTGATCTGACCGTTGAGGCGGACAAGGCCGTACTGCGCAGCTTGATCGCGCAGGCAGACGTGTTCATTCATTCGACACGGGCAAGAGCCATCGCGAAGCTGGGTTTCAGCTATGATGATGTCGTCGCCATCAATCCGCAGATCGTCTATACAAATTGCTATGGCTATGGCCGTCGCGGGCCGGATCGTGACCTGACTGCCTATGATGATACCATTCAGGCGGAATGCGGATTGCCTGCTGTCCAGCAGATGCTGACTGGTGAAGCGACCTATGTTGGCACCATAGTTGCGGACAAGGTGGCGGGCCTGACCGCGCTTTACGCGACGATGATGGCGCTGTTTCATCGCGAACGGACGGGTGAGGGGCAGGAAGTCGAAGTCAGCATGTTTGAGACGATGGCGTCGTTCATGCTTGTGGAACATGCCAATGGCGCGATGTTCACGCCGCCTTTGGGCCCCGCCAACTATCCGCGCGCCGTAGCCCCCAACCGCAAACCCTATCGTACCAAGGACAGCTATATTTCCGCGCTGGTCTATAATGACAAGCAGTGGAATGCGTTTGTAAAGGCCGTGCAGCCGGAATGGGCGCTGGCCCCAGAATTTTCAACCCTTGAACAAAGGGCGCGGCAGATTGACCGCGTGTATGAGCTGCTGGGGCAGACCTTTACCGAACGGAAGACGCAGGAATGGCTGACCTTGTTCCGCTCGCTGGACATTCCCGCCGCACCGGTACGCACGCCCGATGAGTTGTTTGACAATCCGCATCTCAATGCCGTGGGATTTTTCGAAACGGTGGATACACCCAACGGGCCGGTGCGGTTTCCCGGCGTGCCAACATGGTTTTCACGCACGCCCGGCCATGTGGCAGGCGCTGCCCCGACACAAGGGCAACACACGCGCGAAATCCTGGACGAATTGGGTGTGGCAAATGCTGAAGGCAAACCCCCGGCATAGTCATTGCGTCCGCTAGCCGTTTTGCACCACCGAGGCTCGCAAAGCACCGCACGGTATCTCGTCTGGCAATCCTGCCATTGAAAACCCCCGGCAGACCGCTCACAAAGGCGCATGCTTTCGCAAAAGACACGCTATGCCATCAGGGCGCTCCAGCATTTGGCTGACCGTGTTGGCAAGGGCCCGATCCAACTCACCGAAATTGCCGAAAGCCAGAACAAACCGGCCAAGTTCCTGACCGTGATCCTTTCTGAAATGAGCCGGGAGGGAATTGTTCTTTCTCAACGCGGGCGCGATGGCGGGTATTGGCTAGCCCTTTCCCCCATCGATATCCGCTATGGCGACATTATCCGCCTGACGCGTGGATCGCTCGCGCTGGTGCCGTGTGCGAGCCGATTTGCGCATGAGCGTTGCAAGAACTGCGTGGAGGAAGCGGATTGCCGGTTGCGCAGCCTGATGTTGCGTGTCCGCGATGAAACTGCCGCCGTGCTCGACAGGATCACGCTCGCGGATCCGATCGCGCTGGAGCCATCGTTTCCTGGTCGCAAATCCTGATGCCGGTCTGCTGGCCTTGTCAAAGCCACGCTTCGGCAGCGACAATCAAAACTTCTCTTGCCTAATCATACTCAACTAAATAGGTAGAGTTCACACCGCACGGACATCTGGAGGTCAGACCAGCCGTGCATACCAAGGATCTGACCCGCGGCATTTGATCGGGAAGCAGCTTGCTCCGCGTTACCAAAAGCTAAAGCGCGCGATGCTCGGGCGACACCGCCAGGCACCGTGTTCCCCTCACACAATTGATGAGGTGACTACGATGCGTTCATTCATGTTTATCTGTTGAGCAGAACCGGGTGATGGAGCCAGACGTCTGGCGTGCCTGAACATTCCGGTTTTTGCCCTCTCCTGAATACCGGAAACAGGCTTGGCTGCGGCTGAGTTCCACATCCCTGTTCCTCCCGGAAGGCCCGTAGCTCCTGTGGCGCGGGCGGGAATTCGACATGATTCATATTTCCAAATCCGATCTGGCGGATCTGGCGCGATATCCTGCGTCTTTGCAGCAGGCTGCTCTCGCCCTGTGGGGTGAGGGGCTGACCAGTCGTGCCTTGTCCACCGCCCAATCGCCATCAGGCGCACAACACAAAACAATCACTCAGTGTCAGGGACTCTCAAATAATGTCACGTGCCTTCGTATTTCACGACGATCTTTCCTCTCCGCTATTGCCAGCGTCGCATCCGGCGAAGAAGCGGCACAGGCTGGCTTTCCTGCTTTCAGCCGGTATCGCCGCCCTTTCGCAGCCTACAGCCAGTTTTGCGCAGCACGCCCCCGCGCCTGTCGATGTCGCGGCGTCCGACGAAGGCGAGTTTGGCGACATTGTTGTCACGGCTTCGCGTCGTCGGGATGAGGATGCTCAGGACGTGCCCATCGCGCTGACGGTCGTGAGCGCCGAAGCGCTGGAGCGGCGCGGCGACTACACGCTCGGCCAGATCCAGCAGCAGGTGCCCAGCTTGCAGGTGTTCAGCTTCAATCCGCGCAATACCAACGTCAATATTCGCGGCCTTGGCAGCAATGTCGCGCTGACCAATGACGGGCTGGAAAACGGCGTCGGCTTCTATATCGACAATGTCTATTATGGCCGGGTCGGCCTGTCACAATTTGATCTGGTTGATCTGGAACAGATTGAAGTGCTGCGCGGGCCGCAAGGCACGCTGTTCGGCAAGAACACAACCTCCGGCGTCATTAACATTACCTCGAAGAAGCCCAGCTTTGATCCGGAATTTTCCGGGGAAGCCAGCCTTGGCAATTACGGATATTACCAGATCAGGGGATCAGCCTCCAGCCCGATTATCGCGGACAAGCTGGCGATCCGGCTCTCGGGCGCACTCACCGAACATGATGGCTATCTCTACAATACTACACAAAACAGCCGTGCGCAGGACTATTACAATGCCAGCCTGCGCGGTCAGTTGCTGTTCACGCCTACAGACGATGTATCGCTGCGGATCATCGGGGATTTCTCGCGTCAGAAGCAGAACCATGTTCTGAATGTGCTCGCCAACTATGTTGGCACCTATGAAAATGGCGCCGTCATTCCCAATAATTTTGCCGCGCGGGTTGCCCGCTTCCCGACCTATACCTTCCCGACCTTTGATCCCTTTGCCCGCAAGGGTGAGGCCGATGGGCACTACCAGTCCAACATGGATGGCTACGGCGTTTCGGGTCAGCTTGACTGGGATATGGGTGGTGTCGCGCTCACTTCGATTTCCGCCTATCGCTGG
>JANOAJ010000054.1:0-1967 GCA_031411035.1 Sphingomonadales bacterium | reverse complement strand
GCACGGCTTGTGGCGTGGGTGGCGGTGCAGAGTGTTGCGGACGCGATGGCGCTATTCGATCAGGTGCGCGCCAGCCACGATACCGCGCTGACCGCATTCGAACTGGTATCCGATATCTGCCTCGGTCTGGTGCTCCATCACTTCCCGGATATGCGTGACCCGCTCGATGCGGCCAGCCCTTGGTACGTGCTGATCGAATATACGGACATGAAAAGCGAAGAGAATGCCCGCGCGATGCTGGAAGCCAGTCTGGCGGAAGCGTTCGATGCGGGGTTGATCCGGAATGCCGTGATTGCGGACTCGCTCGCCCAGTCCAAAGCCCTGTGGCAATTGCGTGAGCGGGTGTCCGAAGCGCAGGGAATGGAAGGCAAAGCAATCAAACATGATGTGGCCGTCCCCGTGTCTGGCATCGCGGCTTTCATTGAGGAAGGTCTTGCGGCGGTGAAAGCAGCCTATCCCGATATCCGTCCCGTAATTTTCGGGCATCTGGGCGATGGCAATCTCCACTATAATTTCTCATCCGCACTGGGGGCAGATCAGCAGGCGTTCGTGGCGGCGCAGGATCGGCTCAACCGTGTGGTGCACGATATAGTCCGGGCGCAAAAAGGCACGATCTCGGCAGAACATGGGCTGGGGGTGTTGCGGCGCGATGAGGCGGATGCATTCCGCGCGCCGGTGGAGAAGCGCCTGATGCTGGCGATCAAGGCGGCGCTCGATCCGCAAGGCATCATGAACCCGGAAAAGCTGATCCCTACCGCCCGGAGCGATTCCCCCCTATAGCGCCCGCATGACTCGCCCCACACCCGCCACTTTCCACGTCAAATCCTTTGGCTGCCAGATGAACGTCTATGATGGCGAACGCATGGCGGAAATGCTGGACGGGCAAGGTATGGCGTCGGCACCTGAGGGTGAGGCCGAACTGGTGATCCTCAACACCTGCCATATCCGTGAAAAGGCGGCAGAGAAGGTCTATTCGGATATTGGCCGCTTGCGGCGGGATGATGGCACAAGGCCGATGATCGCCGTGGCAGGCTGTGTGGCGCAGGCCGAGGGCGCGGAAATTCCCCGGCGGGCGCGTGAAGTGGATATTGTCGTGGGGCCGCAGGCCTATCACCGGTTGCCCGAACTGGTGGCGGAAGTGACGGCGGGAAAGCGCGCCCTTGATCTGGATTTGCCGGGGCTGGAAAAATTCGGCCTGCTGCCCAAGCGTCGCAAGGTTGGGCCGACGGCCTTCCTCACCGTGCAGGAAGGCTGCGACAAATTCTGCACCTATTGCGTGGTGCCCTACACGCGGGGCGCGGAAATCAGCCGCAGCTTTGATGCGATTTTGGATGAAGCGCAGGCGCTGGTGGATGGCGGCGCAAAGGAAATCACGCTGGTCGGCCAGAATGTGAACGCGTGGCGCGAAGGCACACATGATCTGGGCACGCTGATCCGCGCGCTGGACCGGTTGCCGGGGCTCAAGCGCATCCGTTACATGACGAGCCATCCCAATGACATGACCGAAGGCCTGATCCGCGCGCACGCTGAGGTAGAAAGCCTGATGCCGTTCCTTCACCTTCCCGTGCAATCTGGCAGTGATCGCATATTGAAGGCGATGAACCGCAGCCACACTTCGGCATCCTATGTGGCCATCATTGATCGCGTCCGCGCCGTGCGGCCTGACATTGCCATATCGGGCGATTTCATCGTCGGTTTCCCCGGGGAGACGGACGCGGATTTTGAAGATACGCTGGCACTCGTGGTGCCAAGCTGGGCGTAGTGATTCTCCAGGTTTTGCTTCTGCTCTTTCGAGAGCTCTACTAATTTTCCGGTGTAGTGGATTTTCATATCGCGTTCTTACTTATTTCTTTACCCGGCGCTGGTGCGTCGAAGGTATTTTCATGTCTTCCCGGTACTTGGCAACAGTGCGCCTCGTCACCGAGATGCCCTCTTCATTGAGACGGGCGGTAATCTGCTCATCCGTC
>JANOAJ010000053.1:0-4556 GCA_031411035.1 Sphingomonadales bacterium | reverse complement strand
CAGGGGTTGCAGCAGCAGCGAGGGGAGTCGTGCCTTGGATGCGCCGGGATCGATATCGAATCGGGTTTGCAGCCGCTCCTCGAAACGCATCTTCTCGATCTCAAGATAGAGCTTCAGCGTCTCGACTTCCTGCGCCAGCGTCACTTGCGCGGTCGGTTCATAAACCAATGTGTACCGCAGGAAGGACGACAGGCGGGACAGCATCGCGTTCGCCCGCTCGGTCTGCTTGAGCAGCACCAGCGTGGAAATGGAATTGAGCGTGTTGAACAGGAAATGCGGGTTCAACTGGTATCGCAGCATCGCCAGTTGGGCAGACGTTGCCTGCCCTTCCAGCCGCTCGAGCTGGTCGGTCTGCTGTTCGACGATCAGGTAGAAATTGATGCCATAATAGAGGGCTGACCACGCGCCCAGCAGCAAGGTGTTGATCGTGACGGAACCCAGGAACAGCGATCCGTTGAACGGCGCCCCTTCGCGGTCCATCATGTTGAACATCCACGCATCGATGGCGGAATAGAGCGCCACGGCGACGATCACGGTGATGACAGACCCCGTCCAGGTGACAATCGGCTTGCGCGTGATCAGCCAGCGATAGGCCGCGCCCATCACGAGCGTGATCGAATATCCTGCCGCTGCCGATACCAGCACGGGGATCACGAAAGACAGGTTCATCCCGTTGCCGACGCCCGACGCCATGCGCAGCATCAGATAGAAGCTCCACCCCGCTGACTGGAGCGTCCAGAAGGCGCGATTCTTGTCGCCGAAAAAGGGTTGGGACTTGATACCCGGAATTGCCATGCGCGTTCCCTAGCTCATAAACAGATAGTGTCCCAGTTTGAATTTCAGCCTTCTCAATCCCGTCATTCCGGCGAATGCCGGAATCTCACTTTTCTCGGCTTGGCGGCGACCCAAGCAGGAAGAGAGATTCCGGCGTTCGCCGGAATGACCGGCGCACAGGTAATTCAATTTCAAACCGAGACGCTACCCATAAACACGGCGGATTGAAGCCGCTGCCTTCCCCGTATAGGATTGCGCACAAATGACAGGAGAAATGCCATGACGCATACGCTGGAACCAAGCGCCCAATTTCACGACATGAGCGAAGGGACGCAGGAAGACTGGAACGCGATCATGTCGCACCTGAAAACCTATTCGCCTGCGGGCGGCAAGCGCGTGCTGGATCATTTGCGCATTCTGGATGGCGATTATGGCGGGTTTCCGGTCGATCGCCTGACCCACTGCCTGCAAACCGCCACCCGCGCGTACCGCGACGGGCGGGATGAACCCTATGTCGTGATGGCGCTGCTCCATGATATTGGCGACACGCTGGGTGCCTATAACCATCCCGATATCGCGGCGGCCATCATCAAGCCCTTCGTGTCAGAGGAACTGCGCTGGATCACCGAACATCACGGGATTTTCCAGGGGTATAATTTCTTCCATTATGTCGGGCTGGACCGCAACATGCGCGACAAGTTCCGCGGCCATGACCATTATGAGGCGACGGCGGAATTCATCGATAAATATGATTGCCCGGCCTTTGATCCGAACTACGATACCGCGCCGTTAAGCTTTTTCGAGCCGATGGTGATGAAGCTGTTCGAACGGCCGCTCAACAGTGTGTATCTCCGGGCGATGGAAAACGCGTGAGGGGAATTGTCATTCCGGCAAACGCCGGAATCTCACTTTCTTTTCGTCCGATCGGGAAACCCCGGCAAAAGAGAAGCGGGATTCCGGCGTTCGCCGGAATGACGAGTGAGCCCTACCTTGCCCCGCGCCTCATTCCTCCATGCCGTAAAATTGGCGCACAATCTGCCACGCCTCCTCAGCGCTTTCGACGAAGCGGAAGATGTCAAGATCGTGGGTTGAGATCACGCCTTCGGCCACCAGCCCTTCAAAGCTGATAACCCGATCCCAGAATGTCTTGCCGAACAGCAGCACCGGGATCGGCTTGATCTTGCCGGTCTGGATCAGCGTGAGCAGTTCGAACATTTCGTCAAACGTGCCAAAGCCGCCGGGGAACACCGCCACGGCCCGCGCGCGCATCAGGAAGTGCATCTTGCGCAGCGCGAAATAGTGGAACTGGAAGCTCAGTGACGGGGTAACATACTCGTTGGGGGCCTGTTCATGCGGCAGCACGATGTTGAGCCCCACGGACTCCGCGCCCACATCATGCGCGCCGCGATTGGCCGCTTCCATGATAGAAGGGCCGCCGCCCGAACAGACGACGAAGTGGCGCATGCCGTCCCCGTTCACGGGAACGCTGCTGGCCAACCGGGCCAGTTTGCGGGCCTCGGCATAATATTTTGCCTTGTCCTCCAGGCTTTTGGCGATGTCGGGATTTTCGTTGCCGCTCATCACATCGGGCTGGGGAATGCGGGCAGAGCCATACATCACCAGCGTTGACCCGATTTTCGCTTCGGTCAGCAGCAGTTCGGGTTTCAGCAGCTCTAGCTGGAACCGCACGGGGCGCAGATCCTCGCGCAGCAGGAATTCATTGTCCTGAAAGGCAAGCTTGTAGGCCTTGCTTTCGGTCTGGGGCGTGGAGATATTGTGCTTGGCGAATTCCGCTTCCTGCACGGCGGGCGCAAATACGCGCGTCTGTACTTTTCTTTCTGTCATAATCCGCTTCTATACCCACTGTTCCAAATTCCGTCTGTTCGAGCGAAGTCGAGAACCCCTGCCGAGCGCAGTCGAGGCCGCAATCCGGAATTCTCGGCTTCGCTCGAATTAGTCCCTCGACTTCGCTCGGGAAGACGGGGATGGCCTGATAAAATGACCACCACGATCCTCGCTCTTTAGCGGCAATAGGGGCCGTGGCCCATATCGAAATGCAGATGGTTGTAATGCGCGGCGTTATAGTCGGGGCTCAGCACCGTCTGGAAACGGGTGCAGGCCGATTTGCGGATGGCGCGCAGAAAGCCGCGTTCGTCCATCGCGCCGTTCCAGCCATTCTGGATGGATATCCGGCGTCCGTCGGCCAGCACAAAGGCGGATACATCCACGGCATTGGCGCTCGCATGTTCGGAAAGCCCGGTGCCGCGCCCGCCAACGATATTGCGACAGGAATAGGCGCCCATCGTCTCGATCTTTGCCAGCGACTGGCCAAAGGCGGCGCGCGCCGCCGGTTGCACCGAGCCGCGCACCCACTGTGTCAGCGCATTGGCCAGCGGGCACTGGATCGCGCTGACATTGCTGATCGGCACGCCCGCGCCAGAGAGCATCACGGCATTATTGGCCGAACAGCCCGCGCCGAAGCTGCGATCAGGAAGGATGGCGAAGCGCGCGCCAAGCGATTGCAGTCCGGCCACGCATTGTTTCATGTCGGGACGGAGGGCGGCAACCGGGGCGGGGCGCACCGCCGGGCGATGCCCTGAAGGCGGGCCGACACAGGCCGCCGCTGCAAAGGCGGGAAGCAGGCAAAAAGATCGCCGAACCATCATGGCGACCATCTGATACCAATATGGTTAACGAATGACTACCGCTCTCGAAAATGCAGGATAAGGGAGGCCCGAAAGCCCCCCTTATCCTGCTGCGGTGAAAGCTGTTCAGGCCAGAACGAATTTGCGCCGGCGACGGCGTGCGGCGGATCCGGCAACGCCAAATCCTGCCAGCATCATCGCCCATGAGGCGGGTTCGGGAACGGCACCGGTCATGGGCAGCACCGAAGCGAACGACACTTGCTTGAGGGAGCGGAAATCAGTGTCAACCGTCACGTTGGCATCATTGGTCGCCCGGGCATTGAAGAATTTCAGGCCCGAAATGACTTCGTTCATGCCCGCCGTGACGAGAAATTTGTCGTTCGGAACGAACAGGTTGTTGCTCAGTGATTGGCTGCCGCCGCCGACAAAATAGACGATCAAGTCCCATTTGCTGGCGCTATAGGAATTGCGGCCATTGCCGACATCCAGCCCGTCAATCTTGAAGTGGATGGCCGAAGCCCCCAGCGTCGGATTGTTTACGTTCTGGAGGTTGAGCGTGAGATTGTCGAACCCGCTGCCCGGGCCTGACGAACCGGTAACCTGAGCGAAACCCATTCCGTTACCCGCGTCAAGCTGCAGTCCAGTTGACGAATAATCGACGAAATAGCCGCTGGGCATGGTCTTCAGGGTGATGGCATTGCCAGCGCCTGAATTGTTGTTGTGGATCTTTTCGTTCAGATCCGCTGTTGCGTTCGGAATGGCGACGATGGACGCCGCGAACGCCGTGCCGCTGAATGCCAAGGCCACGCCAGCGGCCAGGGCAAATTTGAATGATGTGCGCATAGAAACCCCCACGGTTCGGATATGGAATTACGACCCCAAATTCCATCTATTTCGGATTATTCTCCTATCAACTACGAAATTCGGGCAGAGTCCAGAGTGGGACTCGGGACAAATTCTGTTGTCCCGAATTGAAACAGAATTTCGCCAATTGCTTCATTTCCAAGAAGGGCTTGGCAGGCTGTGCAGGCCAGCCGGAGGCCGGTCGAACGCCCTGTATTTGACATCCCGCCCCACGCCACTATGAGCGCCCCCGGGCCACGCGGTCCCAACGCCGCGCTGCTCTCTGCAAGGAGA
>JANOAJ010000052.1:0-11743 GCA_031411035.1 Sphingomonadales bacterium | reverse complement strand
CTGATGCCCAGAACGTCCGACAGGACGGCACGCACACAGCCATCGATCATTTCGGCATTGGTCTTCACGCCATTCCCCCTGAAAGCGGCCCCATTTGCGGCCCCGTTAGTCGCTTGGTGCGCGGCGGACAAGCCTTGAAAGCCCCGCCTTCGCTGATCCGGCAAGCCCGGCAAGCGTGCGAGGGTTGTAGGCCGTGACGGTTTCGAGCGGCGCGGCGGCATCCATCCAGTCGGCCTTGTAAGGATCATCGCCCGTGCCGAAATCAATCACCTCAACCTGATCCTGATCAATGACATGCCGGAACATGGCGTGGCTCAGGATCGTGCCGGGGGAGAATTCCTTGGCGGATTCGCGGTGCGCCAGCTTGTGGATCAGCGCGCGGCCATTCTCCACAGTCCAGAACTGCGCGGCGACCGCCACGCCGTCAATCCGGCAAATCCCCAGCCTCAGGCAGCCCGCTTCGCCTTCGCGCTGCGCCAGCGCCCGCAGGAACGGGGGGGAGCCTTCTTCCGGTTTCCAGCTTTCGGCATAGATGGATTCATAATCAGCCCATGCGGCTTCGTCGAAATGATCCAGCACATCAGTTTCGAAATTCGCTTTGCCAAGCCGCCTTTTGTAGGTGGAGCGAAGCTGGCCGGGGCGGGCGGCCCAATAATCGTCGAATGCCATGTCCGCAACGTGGGCAGTCCAGCTTGTGGAGCTTTGATGGCGGGTTATGTTCCAGCCGCCCTTGGCAAAAGCGCGCGCGATCAGGTCTGCGCTGCCGTCTTGCACGGGGACGGGGGAAAGCGTGACGGATGCGATGGCAGGCTTTGCCCCTGCCAGTCTGCGGGCAATGGCCGTCAGCATCAGGCGTTGGCGGGCCGGGTCTGCGTCTCCCGCGATGACGGGGCGAAAGGCCATGGTGTACCAGTTGGAAAGGCCAGTGACGTGGTTCGCATCGCGGGTAAGAAACAGCCAGGCAAGCGACCCTTCGGACGAGGCGCGGGCAATGATGGGGGCGATACCGGGCATATGTTCGACAACAAGGCTGAACCAGTCACGCCGGTCGAACAGTTTCGCTTGCGCAGCGCGATCCAGCTGGTGCGTGGGATCGACGCCCACAGCATCCAGTTCGCTCAGCAATTCACCCTTAACCCAGACCATGCTAAGCCAGTCCTGTTCCGTTACCCGATCCGCCGAAGGACCCGTTTTGCCAGCACCTGATCCACACCCGAAACCGCTGGATCATCTGGCGTTACGGGGATCACATACCAATCCGGCCTTAATAACCCGTGATCGCACGCTCGACTATGCTGCTCTTGATGCAGGCGTCGGACGGCTGGCGGCAGCGCTGCTGGCGGCAGGGCTGAAACCGGGGGAGCGGGTGGCGACATGGCTGCCCAAGACATTGATTGCCTGCCTGATGCCGCTGGCGGCGGCGCGGGCCGGGCTGGTGCATGTGCCAGTCAATCCGCTGCTCAAACGCGCGCAGGTGGAGCATATCGTGGGGGATAGTGGCGCAAAACTGCTGATCACAGCCAGAGCGCGGGCGGACACACTGGGCGAAATGGCCTGTGCGCTGTGGCTGGAAGCTGATGCCGAAGCGGCATGGACGCAGGGATATGCGCTGCCGCCTTCATCGCACGATCCGCAAGCTCTGGCGGCCATTCTCTACACATCGGGATCGACCGGACTGCCCAAGGGCGTGATGCTCAGCCACGCCAATCTCTGGCTTGGCGCGATCAGTGTGGCGCATTATCTGAAACTGGCACCAGAAGACCGGGTGCTGGGCGTGCTGCCCCTGAGCTTCGATTACGGGCAGAACCAGCTTTTCTCGACCTGGGCAGCGGGCGGGGCAGTGGCACCGCTGGATTATCTGACGGCGCGCGATGTGATCCGGGCAGTGGAGCGGCACGAGATCACCACGCTGGCCGGCGTCCCGCCGCTATGGCTGCAACTGACCGAAGCCGAATGGCCGGAAGGGACGGCGCAGCGCATCCGGCGGATCACCAATTCGGGCGGGGCGCTTTCACGGGAACTTGTTGGAAAACTGGCACAACGCTTTGACAAGGCTGATATTTTTCCGATGTATGGCCTGACGGAAGCCTTTCGTTCTACTTATCTCGATCCCGCTCTTGTGGCGACGCATCCCACGTCGATGGGCAAAGCCATTCCCTTTGCAGAGATACTCGTCGTTCGCCCCGATGGTGCCGTTGCGGCAGATGACGAGCCGGGAGAACTGGTACATTGCGGGCCACTGGTGGCACAAGGATATTGGCGTGATCCGGAGCGGACAGCGTTGCGTTTCAAACCGGCGCCTGCTGCCTCGCATTGTGGTGGAATGGCAGTATGGTCAGGCGATACTGTGCGGCGTGATGCGGAAGGATTGCTCTATTTTGTCGGGCGGGATGATGAGATGATCAAGGTTTCGGGCAATCGCATCAGCCCTTCGGAAATCGAGGAAGCGGCGCAGGCCAGTGGCGCGGTCGCAGAGGCTGTCGCCTTTGGGGTGCCGGATGACCGGTTGGGGCAGGCCATCATTCTTGTCGCGCGTGGTGTTGGTGAAGGGGCAGAGGCGCGGCTGGCGGCGCATCTGAAGGCGGAACTGCCTGCCTTTATGCAGCCCAGAGACATAATCTGGCGCGATTCCCTGCCGCGCAATCCCAACGGCAAGCTGGACCGGGCGGGCCTGAAGGCGGAGATAGCGGCATGAAACCAATGGGGGCCATTCCGCCGGGCTTTGGTGCTGATGCCTCCGGGCAGTTGCTGGTCGGGGGCAGGCCAGTTGAGGCTTTGATTGCCGAAGCGGGCGATACGCCGCTGTTTGTCTATGATTTCGCGCTCGTAAAGGCGCGGATCGCGGCATTGCGGGCGGCGTTGCCAGAAAGTGTCGCGCTGCATTATGCGATCAAGGCCAACCCGATGCCTGCACTGGTGGCTGCGATGGTGCCGCTGGTGGATGGCCTTGATGTGGCATCGGGCGGGGAAATGCAGGTGGCGCTGGCTGCGGGGGCGGCGCACATTTCCTTTGCCGGGCCGGGCAAGCGGGACCGGGAGCTTGAGGCGGCCGTCCGGGCCGGGGTTACACTCAATCTGGAATCGGAAGCGGAAGCGGATCGCGTGCTGGCCATTGCATCGCGGCTGGGCGTGACGCCAAAACTGGCTGTGCGGGTCAATCCGTCCTTTGATCTGCGCGGTTCGGGGATGCGGATGGGCGGCGGGGCCAAGCCGTTCGGTGTGGATGCGGAACGTGTGCCTGCGCTGGTGCGGCATCTGGTGGCCGAGGGCGCGGACTGGCGCGGCTTCCACATTTTCGCCGGATCGCAAGCGCTGGATGCTGCTGCCATTGCTGAAACACAGGCGAACACGGTGGCACTTGCCGCGCGGCTGGCCGAAGCGGCCGGGGCCGCGCCGCCGCTTGTCAATCTGGGCGGCGGTTTCGGCATTCCCTATTTTCCCGGCGATGCCGTGCTTGATCTGGCGTTTGTAGGCGCAAGGCTGGCCGAAACGCTGGCGGCACGGCCCGCAATTCTGGCCGACACACGCTTTGCCGTGGAACTGGGCCGCTATCTGGTCGGCGAAGCGGGGGTCTATCTCACCCGGATTGTTGACCGGAAGCTGAGCCACGGGGAGGTGTTTCTCGTCACGGACGGCGGGATGCACCATCAGCTTGCGGCTTCGGGCAATTTCGGCACGGTGGTGCGCCGCAACTATCCGCTGGCCAATGCGTCGCGCTTCACGAGCGAGGCGACCGAAGTGGCCAGTGTCGTCGGGTGCCTGTGCACGCCGCTTGATCTGCTGGGCAACCAGGTGTTGCTGCCGCCGGGTCAGGCCGGTGACGTCATGGCGGTATTCATGGCCGGGGCGTACGGGTTGACGGCCAGCCCCGCGGGCTTTCTCGGCCACCCGGCAGCGCGGGAATTGCTGGTTAACGCGTGACGTCAGCCAATCTGTCCTAACACTATCTTCACCTATTCCTCCCATAAAGATCGTTAATTCCGCCGTTGTTTTGTCCCTGTTAATGGGGGGCAAGGCAGGGGCGCTGCGGTTTTGAGCGAGGGTAACAGGCATGCGTTTTGCGTCAATTTCCAAGCAATTGCTGGGTGTCAGCCTTTTGGCTGTAAGCGTAAGCGGCTGCGCTGGCGGCGCCAATGGCCCGCAATTGCCGCCTGCGACGTTCGTGACCGAACAGGAAGGCCCGGGCGAAGAATATATCATCGGCCCGCTTGATCAGTTGACCATTTTCGTCTGGCGCAACCCGGAACTGGGGGCAAAGGTTCAGGTGCGCCCCGATGGCCGCATCACCACGCCGCTGATCGAGGATATGCCCGCAGTCGGCAAAACGCCGACCATGCTGGCACAGGACATCAAGGTGCAACTGGGCCAGTTCATCCGTGATCCGCTGGTTTCGGTGATTGTGGACAATTTTGCAGGCACATTCTCGCAACAGATCCGCGTTGTCGGCGCCACGGAAAAGCCGGCCTCTCTGCCGTATCGGGCGAACATGACTTTGCTTGACGCGATGATCTCGGTTGGCGGGCTTTCGGAATTTGCGGCAGGCAACCGGGCGCGGCTGATCCGGCAGGATCGCGGCACCGGCAAGCAACGCGAATTCAGCCTGCGGATCGGCGATTTGCTGAAGCGCGGGGATTCCAAGGCGAATGTCCGGCTTGAACCCGGTGACGTCATCATCATCCCTGAATCGGCATTCTGAGGAACGGGTGGCAGCAACGCGATGAACGGCATCACCGAAGAAATCCGGATTGCGCTCCACAGCGTCTGGCTGCGGCGCTGGCTGGCGCTTGCCATTGCCTGGGCCGTGGCGTTGCTCGGCTGGCTGGCGATCAGCGGTGCCACCAACAAATATGAATCCAAGGCCAGCGTATTCGTCCAGATGCAGACGATGCTGCCCGAAAAGCTCGGCATTTCGCCGGGCGAACGGCAGGACAGCATTGACAGCATTACCCGCACGCTGACCTCTGCCGAAAATCTCGAAAAGGTCGTGCGCGGCACGGATCTTGTGCAGATGGGCGCCACCACGCCGCGTGAAATCGCCGATCAGGTGACGGCGCTGCGGACCAACATCAAGATTGTCAGCCAGGCCGACAATGTCTTTGAAATCAGTGCGACGTCCGGATCGGGCGGATTCTCGAACGGCCAGAATGCGAAGCTGGCGCATGACATTGTCCAGAAGCTGCTCGATCTGTTCGTTGAGGGAAACCTTTCCGGCGATCGTGTGGAGACGGCGCAGACGCTGCGCTTTCTTGACGCCCAGCTAGCCCAGCGCGAAGTGCAATTGCAGGAAGCCGAAGCCAAGCGCGCGGCGTTCGAACAGAAATATATGGGGCTGCTCCCCGGCGTCGGCTCGGTCGCCCAGCGGATGGAAGCCGCACGGGCCGAACTGGCCCAGGTGGAATCGAGCCTGATGGCAGCCCAGGGTGGGCTTTCCGCTGTCAACGCGCAGCTTGGGGGAACACCGGCTGCCACCATGACGGCAGGAGCTGGTGGCGGCGGTCCGGCTTCGGCGCGGGCCGCCGGGCTTGAAGCGCAGATTGCCGAAGGGCAGGCGCGTGGCTGGACGGACGGACATCCGGACATGATCTCGTTGCGCAAGCAACTTGGCAGCGCGCGTGCGGCAGCGGCGGGCGAAGCGCGGGGCGGCGGCAATTACAGCACGGCCAATCCGATGTATGTCACGCTGCGGTCAATGCAGGCGGAAAAGCAGGCGACTGTCGCCTCTCTCGCTTCGCGTCAGGCGCAGCTTCGTGCGGAAATGGCACAATTCCAGACCGCGCGCGGGCAGGCACCCGAAGTCGAGGCAGAGCAGCAGCGGCTGAACCGCGATTATGAAGTGCTCAAAAGCCAGTATGACAAGCTGCTTGGCGATCGCGAGGAAATGAAGCTGCGCGGATCGCTGCAAACCGATACGGATTCGATCAAGTTCAAGGTGATCGAACCCCCAACGCAGCCCCGCGCGCCGATTGCGCCCAACCGCCCGCTGTTGCTGGCGCTGGCATTGTTTGGGGGCCTTGGTGCAGGCATTGGCGCGGCGTTCCTGCTTGGCCAGTTGAAATCCACCTATCCAACGGCAGCGCGACTGGCAAAGGCGAGCGGCCTGCCGGTCATCGGTTCGATCAGCGCGGTGCACAGCTCAGCCGACCGGGCAGAACAGAGCCGCAAGCTCAAACTCTTTGCGGGTGGCCTTGCGGGGCTCGTCGTGGCGTTCCTGCTGCTGCTCACGCTAGAGTTCGTCCAGCGCGGCATGGTGGCCTGAGGGTTATGACAATGAACCAGAAACCCACCAAGGCTGCCGGATCGCTCATCGAGCGCGCGGCACAGGCGTATGGCTTTGATGACATGCTCAAACTGCCATCCGACGCGCCAGTGGCACCGGTGGTGCCGGTTGCGCCCGTCGCACCGGCGCCGTCGCCTGCCGCGCCGACGATAACAATGCCTGCCGGAACGTCGTCCATTGACCGGGCGATGCTCCAGCAACAGGGCTTCATTGTGCCCGGCGCGCCGCCGAACGGCCTGTCAGAAGAATTCCGGCTGGTGAAGCGGCAATTGCTGCTTTCGGCGCTCGGCGGCAAGAAAACCGCGCCGGTCAATCGCGGACAGTTGATCCTGATCTGCTCGGCCCAACCCAATGAGGGCAAGACATTCTCCGCCGTCAATCTCGCCCTGTCCCTGACGAGCGAGACGGATATCGAAGTGCTGCTGGTCGATGCCGATGTGGCGAAGCCCGAGATACTCTCCACGCTGGGGTTGCCCGGCGGCCCCGGCCTGATGGATGCGCTGGCTGATCCCGTGCTTGATGTGGAACAGTTGCTGATCCACACCGATGTGCCCAACCTTCTGGTGCTGCCCACAGGCCGTCAGACCAACAATGATACGGAACTTCTGGCCTCAGACAGCACCGGTCGCCTGATTGAACGCCTTGTGGCAGGGCATCCGCGCCGCATCGTCCTGTTTGATTCCGCGCCCGCTCTGGCAGCCTCGCCCGCTTCCACGCTGGCGCTGCATGTCGGGCAGATCCTGTTTGTCGTCCGGGCAGACAGCACGACCGAAAGCGATGTGCGCGATGCCGTGGAACTGCTGGACGGCTGCCCGCACATCCAACTGATGCTGAACAATGTCACCTGTCACGCCTCAAATCGTAAATTCGGTTCTTACTATGGTTTTGGAGAGTAAGATGAATGTTCGTCTTTCACGCGTTTCGGGGGGCAGCCTCTCCGTTGCGCTCATGGCGCTGGCGCTCACCGCTCCGGCGGCCGCGAAAACAGAGGTTTCGCCCTATCTGGAGTTTGATCAGGTGGCTTCGGCAGACCTGAAAAATGGCGGCGATGTGCTGACCTATTCAACCGTTGCGGCCGGCATTGACGCGACCGTTTCAAACAGCCGCGCCCAGGGCCAGATTGCCTATCGCTATGAACGCCGTTTCGGCTGGGGTGACAGGCTGGATGATGAGGATATCCATTCGGGCCTTGCACGAGGGGCCTTCCAGATCATCCCCAGGACGCTGAGCATCGAGGGCGGTGCCATTGCGGCGCGCACGCGTTCCGATATCCGGGGCGATGCGCCTGGCCTGCTGGTCGGCAATGTGGACAATATCACGCAGATCTATTCGCTTTACGCAGGGCCAACCCTGACCACGCATGTAAGCGATGTGGATGTCGGCGCGGCCTACCGGATCGGTTACAGCGCCGCAGATGGCAGTGATTTCGTGCCGGGTCCGGGCCAGCCCGTGATCGACAATTTTGACGATTCGGTCAGCCATCTGGCAACCGCCAGCGCTGGCATGCAATCCGGTATCCTGCCGTTTGGCTGGACGGTGAACGGGGCCTATTCCCGCGAGGATGGCGGCCAGTTGAAACAGCGCTTCGAAAACAAGCATGTGCGCGGGGACGTTGTGGTGCCCTTGTCGCCAACGCTGGCGGCGGTCGGCGGTGTCGGATATGAAGATATCGAAATCAGCTCGCGCGCGCCCTTGCTTGATGGCACTGGCGCGCCGGTGGTGGACAGCAAGGGACGGTTCCAGACCGATCCGGCCAGCCCCCGGCTGCTCGCCTATGATAGCGACGGTATTTACTGGGATGTCGGCGTTGCGTGGAAGCCCAGCCGCCGCACCAATCTCGAGGCACGTGTGGGCCGCCGTTATGGCAGCATGAGCTATACCGGTTCATTCGCGTGGCAGGCGGACCAGTCCACTGCGTTCAATGCCGTGGTTTATGATCAGGTGACAACCTTCGGCCAGCAGTTGAATGACAATATCGCGTTGCTGCCAACCTCGTTCGTCACCAGCAACAACCCGCTGTCGTCCGGGTTTGGCGGTTGCACATTCGGGCAGGGCGGTACCAGCGGCGGCGGCTGCCTCAATCCCGCGCTCCAGTCTGTCAATGCGGCGGCGTACCGGGCGCGCGGCGTCACGGCGGCCCTCTCGCGTGTACGCGGGCCGTGGAGCTACGGGCTTGGCCTTGGCTATTCCAACCGCAAATATCTGACTCCGGCAGGTGCGGGCTTTGCGCTGAGCGGAGTCAGTGACGAAAACTGGTTTGTCGATGGCCAGATCGGCTATGCGATTGACCGGCAGTCTTCGGTGGATGCACAGATATTTGCCAGCCTCTATGACTCTGGTATTCTGGGCGCGCCCAATGTGCTCAGCACGGGGGCAACGGGTGCCTATCATCGCCAGTTCGGGCGGAAATTGAGCGGCACGGCGGCAGTTGGCCTCTATTCCAACAAGGTCGAAGGCCAGGACGGCGATCTGTTTGGTTCAGCGCTGCTCGGCATGCGCTACACCTTTTAGGCGCGTTTGGGGAAACAGGCGGAGTAACCATGTACAGCGATCATTACGGCCTTTCCGGACGACCTTTCCAACTGACGCCAGACCCGCGTTTCTGGTTTGAAAGTGCCACCCACAAAAAAGCGATGGCCTATCTGGGCTAAGGCCTGGCGCAGGGTGAGGGCTTCATTGTCGTCACGGGTGAAGTTGGTGCGGGCAAAACCACGCTGACCGGCCATCTGATGGAAAGCATTGATCCGGCGCGGGTAAATGCCGTGCGTATCTCCTCAACGCAGGTTGAAGGCGATGATATGCTGCGCCTGATTGCGCAGTCTCTGGGCATTGCCACTGATGGGCAGGACAAGGCGTCGCTGCTAGGCAAGCTGGAAGGCCATATCCAGGATCGTGCGCGCGCCGGGCAGAAAACCCTGCTGATCGTGGATGAAGCGCAGAACCTTCCGGTTTCGGCACTTGAGGAACTGCGGATGCTTTCCAACGTGCAGTTGGGCGGGCAGGCCGTTCTCCAGACCTTCCTGCTCGGCCAGCCGGAGTTCCGCGATCGCCTTGCCCAGTCGGACGCGCTGGAACAATTGCGCCAGCGGGTGATTGCCTCGCATCACCTGACGGCGATGGATCGTGCTGAAACCGGGCCCTATGTGCTGCACCGGATGAAGCTGGTGGGCTGGGCCGGAAAGCCTGCGTTTACTGAGGACGGGTTTGCCGCCCTTTATCGCTATTCCGGCGGCGTGCCGCGCAAGATCAACAATCTCATGACGCGGGTATTGCTGCTGGGGTCGCTGGATCAGGCAGAGGTGATCGATGGCGCGCTGGTGGAGGCTGTGATTGCCGATCTGGGCAGCGATCAGGCGTCCCCGGTTGCGGCGGCCGCATTTGCGCCAGCCGCAGTTCGCGCAAAATCGGCCGGGCATGATCCGGTGACGCTGGATCTGGCTGCCCGTGTGGCGATGCTGGAAGCCCATGTCGAAGAGCAAGGCGCGGCGTTGCGGCGCGTGCTGGGCCTGCTTGTCGAATGGGTCGAAGCCGATGACGATCGCGCCCATCCGGGCGAAATCCGCCGCGCCCCCGCCGCCTGAGCGGGGCAAGGGCTATGGTGCGCAACGCACTTTCGGTGGATGTGGAAGACTGGTTCCAGGTCGGCGCGTTTGAAAATGTGATCGACCGGAAGGACTGGGACAGCCTGCAATTTCGCGTCGAGGCCAATACCGACGCCTGCCTTGCCATGTTTGAAGAAGCCGGGGTGAAAGGCACTTTTTTCACGCTTGGCTGGGTGGCGGAACGCGCGCCTGCGCTGATGCGGCGGATTGTGGAGGGCGGGCATGAGCTTGCCAGCCACGGCTGGGATCATGCCCGCGTGTTCACGATGACCGCGGATCAGTTCCGTGCTGACCTGGAACGGGCGCGCAAGACGCTGGAAGATGCGGGCGGTGTTGCCGTCACCGGTTATCGCGCGCCGAGCTTTTCCATCGATGCGCGTACGCCCTGGGCCCATCCCGTGCTGGCAGAGGCTGGCTACGCCTATTCCTCCAGCGTCGCGCCGGTAAAGCATGATCATTATGGCTGGCCCGAAGCGCCGCGCTTTGCCTTTGCGCCAGTCGCGGGCAGTGCGCTGCTGGAATTGCCCGTAACCACTGCGCGCTTTTCGGGGCGGACGCTGGCAGCGGGCGGGGGCGGCTTCTTTCGGCTGCTGCCCTACAGCTTCTCCCGCTGGGCCGTGGAACAGGTCAACGCGTCGGGCGAACCGGCGATCATCTATTTCCATCCCTGGGAGATTGATCCCGATCAGCCCCGCGTGGCGAATGCGCCGCTCAAATCGAAGCTGCGGCATTACACCAATCTCGCCGCGATGGCGGGCAAGCTAAAACGGCTGATCAGCGATTTTGAATGGGGCCGTGTTGATCACATCGTCGCGGCCCGCCAATGAATGCGCTTGTGACCATAAGCCGCTTCGCCATCCGCACAGCCGACATCGCCCAGCCGGACGAGGCGCGGCGGATTGACGCCTTTGTGCGTGGCGCGGAAGGGGCGACGCCGTTCCATCTGACCGGCTGGAGCCGCGCGGTTGCCGCGGGATGCGGGCAGGTGAGCCATTATCTGGTGGCCGAGGACAGCGCCGGAGAGGTTTGTGGCGTCCTCCCCCTGACCGAGGTGCATTCCCCGCTGTTCGGGCGCGCGCTGGTGTCGAGCGGATTTGCCGTGGATGGGGGGGTGCTGGTGGCGGGGACTGTCCCCGTTCCGGTCGTCAGGGGACTGTCCCCGGCTGCGCTTTTGATCGCCGAAGCCGAAGCCCTTGCCACGCGACTGAGCTGCCCCACGCTGGAACTGCGCGGCGGGGCGATGCCGGGTGCGGACTGGCATCATGACACCACCACCTATCTCGGCTTTGCGCGCGATCTTGCTGGCGATGACGACGCCGAACTGCTGGCCATTCCGCGCAAGCAGCGCGCCGAGGTCCGTCGCGCTCTGGGGTTTGACCTTCAGGTGGAAATCGGCACCGAAGACGTGGATCGCGCGGCGCACTATGCCGTCTATGCTGAAAGCGTGCGCAATCTGGGCACGCCCGTATTCCCGCGCGCGCTGTTTGACGCCGTGCTGGAGGAATTGGGCGAAGAGGCAGATATCCTGACCATCCGTCATGACGGCAAGGCCATCGCCAGCGTGCTGAGCCTGTACTGGCGCGGCACAGTGATGCCCTATTGGGGCGGCGGCACACGGGATGCTCGGGCGTGGCGGGCGAATGACCTGATGTATTACGCGCTGATGTGTCACGCCCGCAGCGCCAAGGGCTGCACCCGCTTCGATTTCGGGCGATCCAAGGCAGGCACAGGCCCTGCCGCTTTCAAGCGCAACTGGGGCTTTGAGGGCGTGCCGCTGGCCTATGCCAAAAAAGCGCTCGATGGCGGCGACGTGCGGGATATCAATCCGCTCAGCCCCAAATACCGTCTGCAAGTGGCGCTGTGG
>JANOAJ010000051.1:0-1726 GCA_031411035.1 Sphingomonadales bacterium | reverse complement strand
AGCCCCAGTTCGCCCGTATAGCGTGCGCGCTTGGCATCGGGCAGTTCAGGCAGCGAAGCGCGGCAATCGGCGAGAAATGCCTCGCTCAACTCCACCGGCAGCAAATCAGGGTCAGGGAAATAACGATAGTCGTGCGCATCTTCCTTGGAGCGCATGGAGCGGGTTTCGCTCCTGTCCGGATCCCACAGGCGCGTTTCCTGCACAATCGTGCCGCCACCTTCGATCACGTCAATCTGGCGCATCGCTTCATGTTCCACCACGGCCTGAATGAAGCGCACAGAATTGACATTCTTGGTTTCCGTCCGCGTGCCGAATGCGTCACCGGGCTTGCGCACCGAGACGTTGACGTCCGCGCGCATGGAGCCTTCTTCCATATTGCCATCGCATGATCCCACATAGCGCAGGATCGAGCGCAGCTTCTTCACATAGGCCCCGGCTTCCTGCGGCGAACGCATGTCAGGCTTGGAAACGATTTCCATCAGCGCCACGCCGCAGCGGTTGAGATCGACATAGGACATGGTCGGGTGCTGGTCATGCATCAGCTTGCCGGCGTCCTGCTCGACATGGATCCGCTCAACACCGATGGTCTTGCCCGGGGCGTCGGGATCCTTCTCGTCAAGGCTGATCTCGATATGCCCTTCCCCCACAATCGGGTGATAGAGCTGGGAAATCTGGTAGCCCTGCGGCAGATCGGCGTAGAAATAATTCTTGCGGTCAAAGCGTGACCAGGCGTTGATCTGCGCGTCGATGGCCATGCCCGTGCGCACCGCCTGGCGGATGCATTCGCGGTTCGGCACGGGCAGCATGCCCGGCATTGCCGCGTCAATCAGCGAGACCTGCGTATTGGGTTCCGCCCCGAACGCAGTGGCCGCGCCGGAAAAAAGTTTGGCGTTGGACGTAATCTGGGCATGGACTTCCAGGCCGATCACGACCTCCCAGTCACCAGTGGCGCCCTTGATGCGGTATGTGGATGTGTCAGTCATAGGCAGAAGTCCAAACGCTATTTGGCCGGGAAAGGCAATATCTTCCGGCGCGACCAGTGCCGCAGCGGCATTTCGACATAGCGCCACGCAGGCCAGGCGATCAGCATCACAAACAGCAGCGCCCCGATGGTGATCAAATCAGGGGAAAGCCTGCCCTGAAGCCCGGCCACAAGATCAAAATAGCGGGCCAGTGCAAACAGATGCAGCATGTAGATGGCATAGCTCAGCTTGCCGGCAAGGCGAAATGGCGCGGTTCGCAAGACGCGGCTCACCATCCCGCTTTCGCTCGCAAAAATGAACACGACCAGCGCGAACAAGGGCGGGGCGAGATAGGTGAAGCTGCCCGCGGCAAGCCAGGAGACAAAGGCAAACACAGCCGCGACAATCAGGCATTCCAGCACGGTCGATGCCGGGCGGGGCCACGCATCCCATGCCATTTTGACGAGCACGCCCAGCGCGAACCCGTAAAGGCAGCGGACAAAGCCGAGATCAAAAGTCACATCCAGAAAATCGTCAGAGCGCCAGCACAGAAACGCCAGCGACACGACAGCAACACTTGCGAAAAACAGCGCCTGCCCTTTGCGCACCCACAGCATGGCCAACGCGAAAAACAGATAAGCCCAGACTTCGGCAGCAATGCTCCAGGAAACGATATTCCAGCTCAGATGATCGCGCAGCCCGAAACACTGAAGCAGCAACAGGTTCTGCCACAGATCAGTCACCGAAAACGGCCCCGTAAACTC
>JANOAJ010000050.1:0-31006 GCA_031411035.1 Sphingomonadales bacterium | reverse complement strand
GATCGACGTCAGGATGCTGGCCAACCGCTATGTATTGGTGGCCAGCGCGGTAACCGCGCTCGTCGCGCTGTCATCGCTGCAAATCGTGCTGGTCTTTCAGGTGCTGCTGCAAAATCCGGTCTGGACCGGGGCCGGCATCGGCGTTTCCGCAACGATGGCGGGATTTGCCAAGCTGCCATCCAATATCCTATCCACCTTTGCGGGCCCGCTTTCGGGCTGGATCACGGGCCGTGGCGGGGGGCGCGTGGCGATGCTGGCAGGCGGCGCGCTGGCCACTTTGGGCTGGATCCTTGCCTGGATATCGCATGGCAGCTTCCTGCAGACCGTGCTGATCCTGTGCGTCATTTCCTTCGGCACGACCATTCTCTTCACCGTTGGCCCCACAATCGTTGCCAGCACTGTGCCGCAAGAGCGCACGAGCGAGGTATCCGGGATGCTGACCGTCGTGCGCGGCCTGTTTTCCGGCATCGGGGCGATGATCGTCACAAGCCTGCTTGCCACCGACCAGTTGAAAGACCCCGCAAGCAAAGCGCTCTACCCAACGGGACAGGCGTTTGAGCTTACGGTGCTTGTCATCATCGGCTTCAGCATCCTTGCCACGCTTGTCGCGCTGGCTTTGCCCAAGGCCGGCGGGCTGGAAACATCGTGAGCATCGCCCGCCCCCTTCCCGCCCTTACCCAAGACAGCCGCCCTTTCTGGACGGGCGGCGCGGAGGGCAAGCTGCTGATCCAGCAGTGCAACGGGTGCACATATTTCATCCATCCGCCGACCGGCTTCTGCCCGCAATGCGAAGGGCGTGACACGCATTATCAGCCCGTTTCCGGAAAGGGCTTTGTCGAAACCTTCACGATCAACCACAAGCCATGGATGCCCGGCCTGCCGGATCGTTATGTGCTGGCGCTGGTGCGGATCGCCGAACAGGCCGATGTGCGGCTCGTTACCAATATCGTCGATTGCGATCCTGATGACGTGACGTTCGATATGCCGGTCAGCGTGCATTTCGAACAGGCCGAAGACCTCTGGATTCCGCTTTTCGCGCCGGACGCCGCGCCGTGACTGCCTATCCCGAAAAACAGTCAGCCATCACCGGCATCGGCCAGTCAAGGATTTCGCGCGGCAGTGACAAATCCGCGCTGGGCCTGACCATCGACGCGGCCATGCAGGCCATCAGCAATGCGGGGCTGAAGCGATCCGATATCGACGGCATGGCCTGTTGGCCGGGCGGCACGGGGGAAGCCAATGGCTTTGCGCCCGTGGGTATCCCCCAGCTGCAGGATGCGCTGCGGCTGAAGCTCAACTGGTATTCCAACGCTTCGGAAACGGCGGGCCAGTTCGGTGCCCTGTTCAATGCGATTGGTGCCCTCGCGGCGGGCATGGCGCGCCATGTGCTGATCTTCCGTACCATGTTTGAGGCAACGGCCCGCAAGACCAGTTTTGCCAATGCCCTCAACCGTCCGGGCGAGCGGGTGTATGGCCCCTTCACCTGGTATGCCCCGTATCACACCTATGCCGCCGCGCTGCAGCAGGCGCTGTTCTTCAACCAGTATGTCCACAAGTCCGGCATGAAGGATGAACAGCGAGCCTGGATCGCGATCAATGGTCGCCGCAACGCCGCGCTGAATGACAATGCGATCTACCGAACGCCGATCACTGTGGACGATTTCATGTCTGCTCCGGTCATTGCGACGCCCCTGCGGTTGCTCGATTGTGATGTGCCGATTGATGGTTCGACCGCCATCATCCTCTCCCACCGCGACGCCGCAAAGCAAGGGCCGAACCCGCTGACCTGGATCGAAGCCGTGGGCAGTTCGATGCAGTATCGCAACAACTGGGTGCAGCTCGATGCCCTTTCCACACAAGCCCAGCCGGAAGTCGCCCGCATGATGTGGAACCGCACTGATCTGAGGGTGAAGGACATCGACGTGGCTGAGCTTTATGACGGCTTCAGCTTTCATACCATCAACTGGCTCGAAAATCTGGGCGTCTGCGGCCTTTATGAAGCCAAGGATTTCATCGACGGCGGCAGCCGGATCGCGCTGGATGGCGAATTCCCGATCAACACCAATGGCGGCGCGCTCTCTGCGGGCCGGATGCACGCTTATGGCCAGGTGCATGAGGCATGCCTTCAACTCTGGGGGCAGGCGGGCGCGCGGCAAGTGACGGGGAAGCACGCGGGCGGCCCCAGGGTCGCTGTGCTGACCACAGCAGGCGGGCCACTGGCCGGCAGCTTTCTTTTGGCAAGGGATTAGGAGCGCAGAATGATCGATATTTTGGGATATGCGGGCAAACGCGTTGTTATCGCAGGCTGTTTTTCGGGGATGGGAGAAGCGTGCGCCCGAATTCTGGTGGCGCTTGGTGCCGAAGTTCACGGCGTGGATATCCGCCCCTCGCCCGTCGCGATGGCCAGCTTTACCGAACTGGATCTGAAAGACTGGAATGCCATCGAACGCGCCGTTAAAAGTATCGGCGGCGAAGTGGACGCTGTCTTTAACTGCGCGGGCCTGCCACAAACCTTTCCGGCTGTGGACGTGCTTTCCGTCAACTTCATCGGCTTGCGCCACTGGACCAATCAGTGGCTGCCCCGGATGCGGCCCGGCGGCGCGATCGTCACCGTGTCTTCAAACGCCGCGCGCAGTTGGGGAAGCCGCATCTCGCTGTTGCAGGAACTTGTCGCGCTCGAAGATCCGGCGGCGGCGCTGGAGTGGGTGCGCGCGCATCCGGACCAGATTGCCGATGGCTACGGCTTTTCCAAGGAAGCGATTGCGGTGTGGACGCAACAGCGAGCAGTTGACCTGATCACGCGCGGTATCCGCATCAACTGCACCTTCCCCAGCCCCACTGCGACGCCCATGATGAAAGACTTCGAAATCGTGGCGGGTCAGGCGATTCTGGACATTTTTGCCATGCCCATTGGTCGGCAAGCCACGGCCGAGGAACAGGCTTTGCCGCTGATCCTGCTGAACAGCCAGGCCGCCAGTTTCATCAGCGGCGTATGCCTGCCCACCGACGCCGGATTCACGGGCGGCGTGGCGACGGGTCTGATCGATCTGCCTGCCCTTCTGGGCAAAGCCATGGCCGCCAAAGCCGCTTGACTCTTGGCCCGAATTGATAATAATTGACGAATCGTCAGTTATAAAAACTGACGCGGAGAGGAAACATCAATGCCCCTGCTGAAGCACCCGGACAGTCTGTATATTGATGGTGAGTGGGTCACGACGGCAGGTCGGGATGCGGTCATCAATCCGGCGGACGAAAGCCTGATCATGATGGTGCCAGTCGGCACCGCGCAGATGGTGAGTGATGCCATCGGTGCGGCGCGGGACGCGTTCGACAAGGGGCCGTGGCCGCGCCTTTCCCAGGCAGCGCGCATGGCGAAGCTCACCGAATTTCTGGACGCCATTGACCGGCGCAAGGCCGGGATCATTGACCTTATCGTTGCCGAAGCGGGCTCCACCCGGGGTCTTGCGGACTTCCTGCAATATGGCATCCCGATGAAGCATGCGCGGCATATGATCGAAATATCGGCGCGCCCCGCGATCACGCCTTTGCCTGTCGAAGTGAACCCCAACATGCAGGGCACGCTGACGCTGGGTGCCAACGTCATGTCGCGCGAACCCATGGGCGTGGTCGCCGCGATCACGCCGTACAACTTCCCCTTCTTTCTCAATATCGGCAAGATCATTCCCGCGATGGCCGTGGGCTGCACTGTGGTGCTCAAGCCTTCCCCCTACACCCCGATTGAGGCGCTTATCCTGGGCGAGATTGCGGACGAAGTGGGCCTGCCCAAAGGCGTGCTCAACATCGTCACCGGCGATATCGAGGCTGGAACCCTGCTCACCACAGACAAGCGCGTCGATCTGATCAGCTTTACCGGTTCGGACAAGGTGGGTTCGATGATCCAGGCACAGGCCGCCCCGACGCTCAAACGCTGCCTGATGGAGCTTGGTGGCAAATCCGCGCTGATCGTGCGGGCTGACGCAAATCTGATGCAGGCAGCCCAAGCCGGACTTGGCGGCTTCATCACGCATTGCGGCCAGGGCTGCGCGCTGACCACGCGGCATCTTGTCCACAACTCGGTCAAGGCACATTATGTCGAGATGCTGAAGGGCATGATCGGCCATGTGAAGATCGGCAATCCGGCTGATCCGAATGTCACTTATGGTCCGCTGATCCGCGAAGTCGCCCGCAAGCGCACCGAAGACTATGTGCAGATTGCTCTGGACGAAGGGGCCACGCTGGTGGCCGGCGGGAAGCGGCCTGCGGGCTTCGACAAGGGGTTCTATTATGAGCCGACCCTGTTCACCGATGTGAGCAATGCCAGCCGCATCGCGCAGGAAGAGGTGTTCGGCCCCATCGGCGCGGTGATCGGCTATGACAGTGACGAGGAAGCCATTGCCATCGCCAATGACAGCGAATTTGGCCTTTCCGGCGGGATATTTTCTGCCAATGTCGGGCTGGCGTATGAAATGGCCTTGCAGCTCCGCACCGGCGGTGTCGGGATCAATGGCGGCAGCGGGGCCATGTCCAGCCACGCGCCGTTCGGCGGCATCAAGCGCTCAGGCTATGGCCGCGAATATGGCGTCGATGGCCTGAACGAGTTCACCTACATCAAATCCATCGCGTTTCACGGAGGTTGAACCGGCATGACCCAGGTAATGAAGGGCGTCCGGATGCTCGAAATCGCGCAGTTCACCTTTGTGCCCGCAGCGGGCGCCGTGCTTACGGACTGGGGCGCGGACGTGATCAAGATCGAGCACCCGGTGCGGGGCGACGCCCAGCGGGGGATCAAGGAGTTGCAGCGTTTTGCCGTTGATCAGCGGCGCAATGCCCTGATGCAGCATCCCAACCGGGGAAAGCGCAGCGTTGGCATTGATGTATCCACGCCCGAGGGGCAGGCACTGATCTACGAGATTGCCAAAACCTGTGACATTTTCCTGACCAACTATCTTCCCGCACAGCGCCAGAAGCTCAAGATCGACCTGGAACATATCCGCGCTGCCAACCCCGACATCATCTATGTCCGCGGTTCCGCTTATGGTGACAAGGGACCGGAGCGCGAAAAGGGAGGGTTTGATTCCACTGCCTATTGGGCGCGCGGCGGCTCTTCCTTGCTGGTCACGCCCAAGGAACTCGATGGCCCCCTGCTCCAGCCGGGCCCGGCCTATGGCGACACAATCGGGGGCATGAATATCGCGGGCGGGATTGCCGCTGCCCTGTTCCACCGCGAACGGACGGGCGAGGCGACCGAAGTGGACGTGTCGCTGCTCTCTTCCGGCATATGGGCCACCGCGTGCAGCGTTGACGTGTGCATGGAAATGCAGAGCAATGTTTTTGCCAACGCGCTTCCGGGCACCACCGCGATCGCCACCAACCCCTTCATGGGCGTGTTCCGGACAAGCGATGGCGGCTTTATCAACCTGACAGTGCTCTCTCCCGGACCCGTATTGGAAGACACGTTCACGCATCTGGGCCTTGCACATCTGATGCAGGATGACCGGTTTTCGACCGTCGAAATGCTGATGCAAAACGCTCTGGCGGCGCACGCGTTGGTGAAGGAAGCCATTGCCGCCAGGCCTTTTGGCTATTGGGTTCAGCATCTTAAAACCATGCGCGGCCAATGGGCGTCCTATCAGACGCCGCTGGACGTTTCGAAAGACGAACAGGTGCTTGCCAATGATCTGATCTTCGAAGTCGAGTCCGCCGATGGCGGCGCACCGATCAGGCTGGTCGCCAATCCCGTGCAGTTCAACCGGCAGGCCGTGGCCAATACCCGCGCGCCCGAAGCGTCCGAACATACAGAGCTGTTCCTGATGGAACTCGGCCTTGAATGGGATCGCATCGAAACACTGAAATCCAAGGGAGCCATCGCATGACCCAGATGAATGACATGGTGATTATCAGCGTCGATGATCACGCCGTGGAACCGCCCGAAGCCTTCATCCGCCACTATCCCGAAGGAAAAAAGGATCGCGCGCCCAGAATCATCGACAGGAACGGGCAGGATGTGTGGAGCTGGAATGGCGCGATCTATCCCACCATCGGCCTGAATGCTGTCGTCGGGCGGCCGCGCAACGAATATGGCATGGAACCCACCCGCTTTTCCCAACTGCGGCCCGGCTGCTTTGATGCCAAGGCGCGTGTGGATGACATGAATGCCAATGGCGTGCTGGCCTCCCTCAATTTTCCAACCATGCCCGGTTTCGCCGGTGGCGCCATCGTGGCGGCTGCCAGGCAGAACCCGGAAGAAGCCCTGCTCGCCCTGCGCGCCTGGAATGACTGGCATGTGCAGGAATGGTGCGCTTCCGCTCCGGGCCGCTTCATCCCGATGTGCCTGATCCCAAGCTGGGACATGGACGCCACGCTGGCGGAAATGAAGCGCATGCGCGATCTTGGCGTGCATGCCGTGTCCTTTTCTGACAACCCCTCCAACATCGGCCTGCCCAGTATCCACAACGAATATTGGGAGCCTTTCTGGAAGGCCTGCTCCGACTATAGCATGGTGATCAACTGCCATATCGGCACCGGTGCGCGGGCGATGCACCCGTCCCCCGAAAGCCCGATTGACGCATGGATCACGGCCATGCCCATCTCTATTGCCAATTCCGCAGCGGACTGGACCTTTGCGAGCTTCTGGAAGCGCTATCCCGATCTGCGCATGGCGCTATCCGAAGGCGGCATCGGCTGGATCCCCTATTTCATGGAACGGGCCGACTTTACCTATGAACATCATCACGAATGGACGTTCAGCGATTTCGCCGGTGAGCGGCCCTCTGACGTATTCAAGCGACACATCATCTGCTGCTTTATCGATGACCAGTTCGGCATCAAGAATCTGGACTACATGAACCCGGATATGGTGGCCTATGAATGCGATTATCCGCATTCCGATACAGTCTGGCCCAACGTGCCCGAATATCTGTGGGCCTCAGTCAACGCGATGGAGCCCGCATTGATCGACAAGATCACCCATCTCAACGTCATGCGGGAATACAGCTTCGACGCGTTTGGCCTGAATGGCGGGCGGGACAAATGCACGGTCAGGCATTTGCGGGAACTGGGCAAGGATGTGGACGTTTCACCGCGCGTCGGCCTGGGCGGATTGAAGACCGAAAGCATGGACGCGATCGGCAAGGCGCGTCGCCCGGTCACCTCGGGCGACATTGAACGGATGTTCGCGTCGGCATGAGCGCGCTGCAACAAATCCCGGTGCTGCGGGCGCCTGCAGACGCGCCGCCCGTGCCTGCGCATGTCCCGCCCGAACTGGTGCTCGATACCCGCTTTGCCAATGGGCAGGTGCCAAATGACCTGCCCGATCCCTACGCACCGGCCGATGTGCTGCGCGCGCCCGAAATACCCCGCATCCATTACTATCCCTGGCCGGTGAGCGGCAACCAGCACGGCGCGTGGGTGGTGACACGCTACGAAGATATTCGCCGCATGTATGAGGACAATGAATTTTTCTCCACGCACGGCGTGGCACAGTTCCAGATACTGGCCGGGGAAAGCTGGCCTTCCATCCCGCTCGGGATCGATCCGCCCGATCACGGTCGCTACCGCAAGTTCCTGAACCCGTGGTTCACGCCCGTGGCGATGAAGACGATGGAACCCCGCATTCGGGCCATCATTGGTGGCATGATTGATGACTTTGCGGGCAAGGGCGAAGTGGACATCGCCTATGATTTTGGCCGCGTATTCCCCGTGCGCGTCTTCCTTGATCTTATGGGGTTCCCCTTTTCCATGTTCGACCAGTTTCTGGCGTGGGAATGGGATATCCTGCACGAACCCGAAATCGCGACAAAGGCAGAGGCAGTGCGCGGCATACTGACCTATCTGCGTGGCTTCATTGCGGAGAAACAGGCCGCGCCTGACCAGACATTGGGCAGCTATATCGCGAATGGCACGATTGACGGGACGCCTCTGGCTGCCGAAGAAGTAATCGGGATGACATGGTTCCTGTGGCTGGGCGGGCTTGATACAGTGGCCTCCACCGTCAGCCAGATGTTCCGCCGTCTCGGCATGGATGCCGCGCTTCAGGCCCGCATCCGCGACAATCCGGCGATCATCCCGACAGCAGTCGAGGAATTCCTGCGTGTCCAGCCCCTGGTCAATTCAGGCCGCAAGGTGAAACGCGATTTCCGTTGGCACGGCGTGGACATCAAGGCCGGCGACTGGGTGACCAGTTTCAATAGTTCGGGCAATTTTGACGAGAGCCAGTTCGTCACCCCCCACCGCTTCGATCCCGAACGTGCGGCAAACCGGCATTTCACATTGGCCGGTGGTGTCCATATCTGCCTAGGCGCGCACCTTGCCCGGCGCGAGCTGCGGGTGCTTCTGGATGAATGGTTCCGCCGCATTCCCCAGCCCTTCCGGATCAGGCCGGGTGCCGATACAATGGTTGTCCCCGGCCTGCTTTCGATCCGCAACTTGCCTTTGGTGTGGGAGATAGATAACTAAGTTATATATGAATGATCAAACTGCCCTTTTTGCCCTTTTACCCGATGGTCTGGCACAAGCCGTAGAACAGGCAAGCGCCGCGACAATTACCGGCGTTCGGCCCCGTGGCGGCGGGGGCGCTTCGCGCGAAGGCGCGGAACTGGATCTGTGCTGGCCCGATGGCAGCACCGCGCACGCCTATATGAACTATGACGTCCACAAGGCAGGTGCGGGCGACGATGCGGCCTTCCTACGCGAAGCCGCGATCCTCAGGGCGCTTTCGGGGCAACACAAGAATGCCGGTGTGCGCGTGGCCCCCTTTATAACGGCCATTCCGGATATGCGGGCGCTTCTGGGCGGGTTTGTTGCGGGTGAAGCCAATTTCAACAAGCTGGCAACCGGCGAGGAACGGCTCACTGTCGCCCGGGATTTTATGGATCAGTTGGCCCGGCTGCACCGGATCAATGTGGCGGAAACGCCGGTCGAAGGCATGGGGCCGATCGAGCCTGTTGCCACCTTGATCGAACGCCGGATCGACCTGCTCCGCACGCGCAACAGTGGCAGGGACTGGGATCCGCTGATCCAGCTTTCGGTTGACTGGCTGGCGGACAATATTCCGGCAGACCTGCCTGATCCCGTCATTGTGCATGGCGATGCCGGCCCCGCCAATTTCCTCTATGCCGGCGGCCGGGTGACCGCCCTGCTGGACTGGGAACTTGTCCATTATGGCGATCCCATGGCCGATCTGGCGATGCTGGCACTGCGGATGCTGTTCCAGCCCTTCATTCCCCTGCCCGAAGCCTTTGACGCCTATGCGGCAGCGGGCGGGCACAAGGTTGATCTGGCCCGGGTACGATACTGGCGCTTGCTGTTCCAGACCGGCTTCGCGCGCCGCAGCAAGCTGGATGATCCCGATGCGCCGCCGCCGCCCAATCTGGGCATGAACATGGTCTATTCCACGATCCACCGCCGCGTGCTGAGCGAGGCGCTGGCGGAGGCAGCAGGCGTCGCGCTGGCACCCGTGCCCCTGCCGGACGCCCCGGAGGGGCCCCGTCACCGCGCCTTCGGCATCGCGCTGGACGATATACGCGAAATGATCGTCCCGCGCCTTGCCGACCAGCAGGCAGCGGTCAAGGCCAAGGGGCTGGCCCGGCTGGTGAAATGGTGGCGGGATTGTGAACGGTTTGAGCCGGGGTTTCTGGAGGCCGGTCGGCAGGAAATCGGCGCGGCACTGGCGCAGGATTTTGCGGATCATGCTACCGCGTGGATGGCTTACTGCGCGGCAGTCAAAGCCGGAACGCTTGACCGCGCCACTGCCATCCGTCTGGCCAACGCCCATGTTACCCGCGAAGCCGCTCTGATGGCGGACGCGATGGGCGGGTTGGCAAAGACGCGGTTTGCGCGGTTGGAGTAGGCTGTTCCCCATAAACCAACGGGAGCCTCTCGGCTCCCGTGGCACTTAGTTCCCTTTCGGGAAACGGACACTTCGCGAGGAAGCGCCGCAAGTTTGCACTGTATAATTCAAACATCGCAAAAACGCAATGAAATTCACCGTCCGTCAGCACTTCGGTCGCTTGGGGAGCCAGTCGAGAACCAGAGCCAGCATTTCGTCGAATTCCGCCTCTTGCAGCCGTTTGATCCCTTTCTTGTCGGGAACTAGTCTGCTTACCGCCACAGTGCTGGGCTTGTCGCATATCGCCCACGCTGCTCTACCATCTATTGTCGTCTGCAAAGGGAACGACCAAATGTTGCCCGGCTGTGCTTGGGTCGAGCAGGGAATGACCGTCACGGCGCCGTGCAGCATATTGCGATACGATATCACGATCACCGGGCGGCGCTTCCAGAATTCCGGCAACTGCGCATCCTTGGGGAAATCGCACCAGAATAACTGGCGGATTTTTGGTGCCCCGATGAGTCGCGGCGCGATGCGAGGCGGCGGAAATTGGTCATGAAATGGCATTGAAAGGTATGAATGCGACAGATGCTTTTTGGGATCAAGTCGTACTCATACCCATGTTACCCCCGCAGCGGCGCTGATGGCGGACGCGATGGGCGGGTTGGCAAAGACGCGGTTTGCGGGGTTGGAAAAGCTCCCTTACCCAATCACCTTCGCGTCCCGATACGCTGCAATCTCCGCGTCGGAGAATCCCATTTCCCGCATAATCTCGTCGGTGTGCTGACCGATTGTCGGGCAGGCACGGGTGATGTCCATCGGGGTGTCACCGAAATCCCAGAAGCTGCCGGGCTGCTCGATCATGCCATAGAGCGGCTGGGGCAGCACGGAGACCAGGCCAAGTTCGCGATTGCGGGGATCATCGTAGAAGCGGTTCATCGCATCTTCGAACACCACCAGATCACACGGCACGCCTGCGGCTTCGAGCGCGGCGAGCAGGGTTGTGGCCGTGTGCGCTTTGGCGGCGGCTTCGAAGCCTGCGGGATCATCCCCCAGCACTGAGCGGAGGCCTTGACGCGCGGCCTCGCCATGCGCGGCTATAGCAATCCACTGGTCGCTCGTTTCAAAGATCCGGTGATAGGGGCCAAAACCGGTCTGGTCGCTGGTCAGATGATAAGTTTCCGAAAGAGTGCCATCGTCGCGGATCAGCCGTTCCCCTTGCGAAAAGGCCGCCACGCCCAGCAGCGATGAATGGATGCCCCAGCCTTTTCCGCTTACCCGCTTGGCATAAAGGGCTGCCATCGTCGCAACGAGGCAGCTTTGCGCGCTGTGAATATCCATTGTGCCGGGGCGGTTGAAGACGGGCCGGTTGCCTTCGCCCGCATTTTCGAATTCCCACCCTGCAATTGCGTTGAAGATGGAATCATAGCCCGGCCAATTGCCGCGCGTGCCGCGCTGGCCGTAAGCACTCACGTAGGAAAAGGCGATATCGGGATTGTATTTGCGGATGCCTGCCTCGCTCAGCCCGAGCTTGTCCGCGCCCTTGAAGCGCATATTGTGGTGCAGCACTTCGGCCCATTTGATCAGCCGTTCAAGAATGGGCTGCGCTTCCGGCCTGGTCAGATCAAGCGCGATTGAGCGTTTGGAACGTGCCGCGCACTGGAAATAGCGGTGCATGAAGCGCAGCCGGTCCCCGGTCAGCGCTTCCACCTTGATGACGGTCGCTCCCATATCGCCCATCAGGGAAGGGGCCATCGGCCCGGCAAGGAACATGCCCAGATCAAGCACGCGGACGCCCGAAAGGGGATGCACCGGTTCCGCGCGCTCCGCTGACGGACGAGGCGCCGGCCCCCAGTCCTGATCCCCGCCTGCCCCCAATCCTGGCGCCGGCTGCCCGGTTTTCAGCGGCGCATCGGTATGAAACGGCACATTGGGCTGGCGCGTTCTTCCCATCACCGGATCATCAACTTCGATCACATAGCCATTGGCAATCACGTCCGGGTGGCGGAGCACTTCGCCCATCGGATAGGCAGGCTCCACGGCGACATCAGCGGCGCGGAAATCGGCAATCCAGGCCTCGATCGGGCGTTGCAGAAAGGCGTTCCTGGTGTCTTCGGGTGTCTCGACACTGCCGCCTTCGGCCATCACATCCCACATTGTCGGCAGGGTCGCATAGTCAAACTGCTGGGTAGGATCCATGATCTGCATCCAGTCCCCGCCCTGGCACTGGAACAATTGCTGGGCGGTTGGGCGCGGCGCGAGCGGATAGGTTACCGGATTGGGCATCGGCCCGGCACTGTTGCGCGCCCAGACCATCGGGAGCTTTGACAGGAAGCCCTGCATGATCGAGGTATGCGCCACACCACCCCGGCCAGACTGGAGGCGCTGGACCAGCCGGGCCAATATGCCTGACGCGGCCAGATGGGCCGCCGCCCAGCTTCCCGCGCGATACCGATAGACAATCGGCCCCGCTCGGTGGCCGTCATTTTCGTAAAACACTCCCAACCGCGCGGCGACCAGCACATCATCGTCTGACCGCTCGACATCGGGATGGTTGTGCGGCGATCCCGTGATGCCGCACACAATCAGTTGGGGAAACGCGGCCGCCAGGCTTGCGTCATCCAGTCCCAATAGCGCGGCGCGCGCCGGAGTGAACTGATGCAGCAAGGCGTCCGCCCCCGCCAGCCGCGCGGTGAGCGCCGCCATTCCCTCCGGCGTCTTGATATCGAGTGCCAGGCTGCGCTTGCCCCGGTTCCAGTTGGCGAAGGGCGCCGTGCCGCGCGCGGGATCACCGCCGGGGCGCTCAACCTTCAGGACATCCGCACCCAGTTCACTGAGCAGGAGCCCGGCAACGTGCACTGCCATGCCCTCGCCAATCTCGACAACGCGCAGATCACCCAGCATGGGGCGTCATGCCTTGCGGAAATTCGGCAGCACCCAGCCATCCTGAATGGGCGTCCAGTCCACCGCCACCTTCATGCCGATATGCACATCCTCCGCGTTGCAGCCCGAAACATTGGCGTTCAGCCGCGCGCCGGGCGCGCCGTCAACATCAACGACAACCGGAACATAGATATAATCTTCCCCGTTTTTCGGGTTCTTGTTGCAGACCACATAGCTGAACACCGTGGCCGTGCCGGGAAGCGTCGGCCAGTCTTTGCTGCGGCTGCCGCATTCGGGGCAGACGGCAGTGGGCGGCATCCGGAAATGCCCGCATTCGCCACACTGACACGCGGTCAGCCTGTGCGCCTTGGCTGCTTCCCAAAAGGGTTCGGTGTCGGGATTGGTGGTGATCTTGATCTGGTCGCCGGGAAGGGCGCGGGCGGGGCCGTAGCTCATGTCAGTCTCTCCGAAGGATCAGGCTGGAAACAGGAAGGGAGGCAGGGCCGCCGGACACCAGCGCGAATTCAGCATCCTTCACCTGGTTGATGGCCGTGCCGCGCACCTGTTCCACGCCTTCGACAATGTGCGTCATGCCGATGATATAGGCTTCGTTGAGATTGCCGCCATGCGTGTTGACCGGCACCCCGCCATTGACCCCGCCCTGCGTCACCGCATCATAGCGAATCTTGCCGGAAAGGACATAATCACTGCCCTCGCCTTTTTCGCAAAAGCCGTAATCCTCCAGTTGCATCAGCACCATCGGGGAGAAATGGTCATAGATCAGGGCAACATCCATGTCCTTGGCGGAAAGCCCCGACTGCGCCCAGATGCGATCCGCCGTGAACTTGTGGCCTGAGGACGCGAAATGCGGATCAGGCATCCCCATCCACGCGAACGCCCTGCCCCATTCGCGCTGCCCGCCATGGGCGCAGGCATGGACGATAGCGGGCTTGTGGCGGCAGTCTTTGGCGCGATCCATTGTCGTAGTGACGACGGCGACGGCGCCATCGGTTTCCAGACAGAAATCAAGACGGCGCAGGGGATCAGCGAGCATCGGCGAGTTGGCATATTCCTCGTCCGATACCGGATTCGTGCGCACCGCCTTGGGCCGGTTGTGCGTGTTGGCGCGCGTGGCCTGCACAATCTCTTTCAGCGCGTCGGGCTTGGTCCCATACAGGTGCATGTGGCGGCGGGTGAGCATCGACATCAGATGCCCCGGTCCGACCAGTCCGGACGGCTGGAGGAAGCTGTTTTCCGCACTCGGCGCAGAGGCCCCGAACACCACGCCCAGCCGGTGCTGGGGCAATTGCTGCAGGGCCATCAGGGTGATGGTATAAGTGCAATCCTCATTCATCAGCCCGGCCGTCGCCAGCCCGATGGCACCGGGGCAGCCGCCGCCGCCCGAAGTCAACGTCGCCGAAAAGCTGATATGAGGCATGCCCAGTGTTTCCATCAGGCTGGCCGTATCGAACTTGTCGAGATAGCCCGCCCCTGCCGAGGAATAATAGGCGATCCCGTCAATCTGCTTGTGGCTGATGCCTGCGTCGGCGCACGCGTTCATGATCGCTTCGGCGGCCATGTCATTGATTGTGCGGGGCCAGCTTTTGCCCCGGACATAATAATCGGTCGCGCCGATGCCGACGATTGCGCACCTATCCTGATTTGCCCAGGGCATAACCACTCTCCGATTCTACATATATAACTAAGTGTGTTATGATGTGTAACGAACCCTGTCCAGCCCCTAAGCGAAATGGAGGCGACGATATTTTCCCCGGAAGTAGAGCAGCGGGTCACGGCGCGGCTCGAATGTGGCCTTCAGCACCCGGCCGACCAGGATGAAATGATCCCCGCCTTCATGCAACGCGTCGCGCGCGCATTCGAACGATCCGAGCGATCCGGTCAGCACCGGGGTGCCAAACTCCCCGACTGCCCAGGGCGTGGCTGCGAACCGGTCTTCGCCCTTGCCCGCAAACCGGTTTGACGTTGGCTGCTGTCCGATCTGGAGGACATTGACAGCGAACCGGTCCACGCTCTGCAAAATAGAGGCTGTCCCGGCATTGTTGGCGATACAGACAAGCAGAAGCGGTGGATCAAGCGATACGGAGGTGAAGCTGTTTGCCGTCAGGCCAACCGGCACCCCTTCCGGCCCCATCGCTGTCACAATCGTCACGCCCGTCGCAAAACAGCCAAGCGCATCGCGGAACGTGCGCGCATCCGAACCGGTGCGGAACTCGGGCGCGGTGCGCGGCTGTTTGCGCTCAAGAAAATCGAGCAGGATGGCATTGAAGGCTTCGGTGCGGTCAGTCACCACAAGCAGATTGGCATCTTCCACTTCCGCGAATTCCGCGTCCGGTAGCGCACCGACGAACGCTGCCGCGTCTTCCGACGACACCATTTCACTGAGCGCACCGCGCACGAACAACGCGGGAAGCGCTATCCCGGGGGCGGCGGCACTCAGCCTTTCAGGCACACTCTCCGATCCGAACGCATCAAGAAGGCGCACATCCCATTCCGGCGCGCCACCGGATGCCGCCAGCCGCTGGCGCATCCGTTCACCAACAATGTGCATCACTTCGGGATCAACTTTCGTCGGCAGATCCACCAGCACCAGCCCTGCTGCCAGCGTCGCCGCATCACGGCCCAGGGCTGCTGTGGCAATCCAGCCGCCCAAAGTTGCCGCGACAATGACCGGACGTGTGCCCATCTGCGCCAGAACCGCGCGCAGATCCTCGACAAAACTATCGAACTGATAACGGCCATCGGCTGGCCATTCGCTGCCCCCATGCCCCCGCAGATCGAGATTCACGACGCGTCGCCCTGCCTGAACCAGCGCTGCGGCGGCCTCTGTCCACACCGCGCGGGTCTGTCCGCCGCCGTGAATGAGCAACACCGAAGGATCATCGCTGTCCCCGGTAATATCGGCTTCCAGGCGAACGCCGCCAAAGCCCTTGAAATCGACGATGCTCATGCTGCCAGCCTTTCCTCACGTGCCAGCCACTCGGTGATCATCGCCGAACGGCGCTGCATCATCAGCCGGGCTATTTCGGCATCATGCGCCAGCACGGCATCGCACAGGCCGCGCTGAAGCTGCCGCGCCCGGGCGCGATCCCCGGCGTGCTGATAGAAATGCAGGTGATGCTCGTCGCGTCCGAATGTGTAGCTGATTTCGATAAACAGGCGCGCCGCCGGGTTCCCGCTCATTTCGGCCAGCAGGCGCGCCAGCGCCGCTTCCGCATTGATGATGGATGAAACGCTGTCGTTACTGTCTATGCCGTCACGAAACGCCTCCAGACGGGCGCGCAATACGGCATCCGTTGACCGTGCCGCCAACGCCCCCACTTCTTCGGAGATTGATTTGGTCGCGGCGTGGACATCGGCCACGGTGGCACCATTGAGGCGGAGGTACCGGGCAGGCGCGCGGATCACGTCTGCCGCTTCGGGGCGGGCGGCGTAAAACCCGCCTTTGGTTCCGCGTCGCACGGCAATGAGCCGTTCACTCTCCAGAATCCGTGCCGCCTGACGAAGCGTGGGCCGGCTGACACCCAACGTCGCCAGCAGATCATCCTCCGCACCAAGATACGCCCCGGCCTGCGCGGCAAGGCTCAGATCGGCAAGCGCCGATACTGTGCGCGCCACAAGGGGCGGCTTGTTTGTCTTTGGCGTGGTCATCGGATAAATAGATATCTGTTTTTGGCATATGTCAACGATTTTTAGATGCATACTTGTGTTTTCCTGTATAACTAGGTATCTATTGAACGACTCAGACAGATGCTTGGAGAGCCCCGATGAAACCGTTCGTCTTCAGTGCAGACAGCCACATCATGGAACCGCCGACGATCTTTCTCGATGGCCTGCCCGCGTCCCTCAAGGATCATGCCATTCATGCGCGCAAGGAAGGCGAATATCTGATCACGGGCACCAAGGACAAAATCATCTATCGCCTGCGTGTCGGCCAGCACCGCGAAAAGGCGCTGGGTGACAATGAACGCAAGGGCATCCGCGAGATTGCGGGCCGGCTTGAAGACATGGCGCTGGAAGGCATTGATTCCGAAATCTGCTTTCCCTCGCTGGGGCTGTGGCTCTATTGCCTCGACAATGCCGATGCGGAGGCCGCATCTGCCCGGCTGTACAATGACTGGAACCATGATTTCCTCTCCGGCAATCCGACCCGCTTCGTGCGCTGCGGCATGCTTCCGGTGCTGGATTTCTCGAACACGCTGGCGGAGCTGAAATATCTGGCCAGCATGGGCTTTACCGCCGCCATGCTGCCTGCGGTCACGCCGCCCGGTCTGCCCAAGTACAATGATCCGAAATGGGATCCGGTGTTCCACCTGGCAGGGGAGCTTGGCATCGTCTTTGTCTGTCACACCGGCACGGGGCTGGAGACAGTGGTGGTTGAACGCGGCCCCGGTGCTGCCGTGATCAATTATACCAACCAGATGAGCGACGCGGTGGGATCGTGCATGTATCTGGTCGCGGGCGGCGTGCTGGATCGCAACCCCAAGGCGAAGGTTGCCTTTATCGAAAGCGGCGCAAGCTGGCTTGTCGCCCTGGCCGAACGCATGGATGAAGTGGCCGTGGCCCACGCCAATTTTGTGCATCCCAAATTATCCCGCATGCCAAGCCAGATCATTGACGATCAGGTCTGGGCCAGTTTTCAGCATGATCGTGGCTGCATTGCTTCATCGCACCTGCCGGGCGGCAAGAATGTAATGTGGGGATCAGACTATCCGCACGCCGAAGGCACGTTCCCGATCAGCCGCAAACTGACCGAAGAATTGTTTGAAGGACTTGATGTGAGCGACGAGACCCGGCGGAACATCCTCGGCCTGAACGGGGCGCGCCTGTTCGGAATTTCGCCGCTGGTTTCGACAGAGTGATTCCCCGAAACGGAGAGACCGGCCCGACTCGCAATTTTAAGGAATAATCCTTTTTAGCCAGACAGCGTGACGCTGTCAAGCAGTTGATAGTGTCCCAGTTTGAATTTCAGACTTTTCAACCCCGTCATTCCGGCGAATGCCGGAATCTCACTTTTCCCGGGTTGGCGGCGACCCACGCAGGAAGAGAGATTCCGGCGTTCGCCGGAATGACCGGCCACATAGCTAATCCAATTTCAAACCAAGACGCTGTAACGCGTTTCGCTTTTTCCTTGTTCCCTCAGCCCTCTATCGCCCCTTCCAGACGGGCAGGCGTTTTTCGGCAAAGGCGCCCGGTCGTTCGGGATTGAGTCAGTGGTTTCGAAAGGACGGCGGGGGGCCTTCTTTCAAAAATCAGCTACTGGTTTCCTCGCCAATGAGTTGTTTGACAGTTGCCAGTGGCAGGAACAGCCGCATGCCGTTCGTGGCCAGCGGCATGAAACCATAACCGGTGTAAAGCCGCTTGCGCTTCTGGACCCGTTCGGCGTTTCCACAGTCCAGAACATCAAGCATGATGATTGATACCCCAAGATTTTCCCCAACCAACGCAATGCGTTGAAGGCAATCGGCGAGAAGATCCCCACCATATCCGTTGCCTGCGAAGCGCTGATCAACCCCGATCATCGAGATGTAGATCGCGGGGATCGAACCGTGGCTGGGCCGGTTACGCGCATATTTTTCCGGAAGTTCGGTATAATCCACCTTGTGCGCGTTGATGGCGTAAAAGCCGATGACCTGCGCGGCGGAATCAACCATCACGAAGACGCGTAGATTGTCTGCCTTGACCAGCTTGTTGGCGGTTTTCCTGAAAAAATTGTCAACTTGCTCGACACCGCATGAGAAAGCCGTTCGATCATGCCTGGCCGGGTCGAAAGGTTCGATCGTGCCGCGAGGGACTGACAGCGTCACTTGCTCTCGATGGTCTGCCGGTGGCGGGCAAAGGCCTCACGCAGCTTGGCCGTCGGGGGCGGCGGATTATCAAGCGCGGCAAAGAAGGCGATATGGTCGGCAGGATCCAACATCGTGCGCTCGTGCGCGGCAATGGTTTCCAGTGCGGATTTGTAGGCCGCGTTCATCGTGAAGACCGAATCGTCCACGCCAGAGAGCGCCGCTGCTCGCTGGATGATCTGCTTGATTCGCGGCTTTGTGCGAAAATTCATCCGCTCGCTGCTGCGTTCATTCAGATCCTTGGTCACGCCTTCACGAGCCAGCATCATGGCCTCCTGCACTTCACACGCCTGAATATGTACGCCTTGGTGGCGCACAAGTCAAGAAATATGCCGATTTGGCCGAACAGGCGTCATTGCAGGTGGGCGGCGCCTCGCTCACTCCTCAACCCTCTATCGCCCCTTCCAGACGGGAAGGCGTTTTTCGGCAAAGGCGCGCGGCCCTTCCTGTGCGTCCTCGCTGGCTTTCCATGCGGCAAAGCCAGGGTAGCCGGGCTGGTTCTTCATCGCGGCTTCCACGCCGGGTTCATCAAGGCCAAGACGCACGCATTCCTTGGATGCGCGGATCGACATGGGGGAAGCCCGGAGAATTTCGGCGCACCAGCGCTGTGTCGCGCCTGCCAGGTCCGCTGCGGGAACGACTTCATTCACAAAGCCGAGGCGTAGCCCCTCGCCTGCGGAGACACGGCGCGAGGTGAGGATCATGCCCATCGCCTGTTTGAGGCCAATCTGCCGGGCAAGGCGGTGGAGACCGCCGCCCAGCGCCACCGCCCCCACCAGCGGCTCTGGCAGGCCAAAACTGGCCGTGTCGCTTGCGATGATGATATCGCACGCCAGCGCCACTTCAAACCCGCCGCCCAGCGCCAGTCCGTTGACGGCAGCGATGATCGGCTTGGGGCAATCGAACCGTTCGATCAGCCCGGCATAGCCGCTGCGCGGATAATCCTGACGCCCTTCCGCCACAGCGGCTTTCAGGTCTGATCCGGCACAAAACGCCTTGTCGCCTGCACCTGTCACTACGCAGATATGCTGCGCCGGATCGGCAGCAAAATCATCGAACGCGGCTTGCAGTTCGTGGTGCATCGCGTGGTTGATGGCGTTCATCACGTCGGGCCGGTTGAGCGTGATGGTGGTCACCTGAGCGGCCTTGTCCACGGTGATGAACGTCATGATCCTACCTCTTGGGCGCGCGCTGTTCGCGCAGCAGGCTCGCCGCGCCGGCCGCCAGCACTGCCAGTCCGCACAGGATTGACAAGCCCAAAGTGTAGCTGCCGCTCAGCTCTTTGAGGCGGGCAATCATCGGCGGCGCCAGCGAGGCCGCAGGCGGAAACATGCAGATCAGCCCGAAAGCGCGGCCAAAACCCTGTCGCCCGAATTCCGCCGCTGTGGCCGAGGCCAGCAGGGTCCACACGCCTTGAGACAGGCCGATCATCACGAACGCCCCGACCAGAAGCGGCAGATTGCCGGATGAGTTGACCAGCGCCGCAAGGCCCGCCGCACAGAGCAGGCCGGTAACCATCATCGGCCCCCGGTTTCCAAAACGGTCTGCCGCCGCGCCCGCCAGCAGCTTTGCCGTGAGGGCCGATATGCTGAGCACGGCAATCATCAGGCCCGCAACCTTGGGCGAGAATCCATAACTGGTGACAATCGGCGCAAGGTTTACCGTCATCGAGATCGACGCGCACTGGATCGGCACGAATGCCGCGACCGCCACCCAGAAATTGCGGCGGCCGAACACCGCACGTGCGGTAAGCGTGGACGTGGCGGCGATGTGCGGCTGCGCGCCGATATAGCGCTTGCCTTCCTCCGTACCGGGCCGATCCCGCATGCCGAGCAGCACCAGCGGCAGGACGATCAGCGCGATCAGTCCGGCAAATATCTGCCAGAGTGTCCGCCAGCCCAGGATCGGCAGCAGCCAGACAATCAGGGACGGAAAGATCACCCCTGCCAGCGCGAGCCCAAAGGCCGTCAGCCCCATCGCCAGCCCGACCCGGCGGACGAACCAGCGCGAGACAATCGTCTGGCAGGGGATGCCCGCTGAAAACGTGACCGCAGCTGGCAGCATCACTGCGTAAAGCGCCACAATCTGCCACCCGGTTGCTACAAAACTCACCGCAAGGTGGAAAAGCGCCAGCACCACCAGCATGACGGCGAAAAGACGGCGCGCGGGAAGCCTGTCTGCCGCCAGGCCGGAAAACGGCGCGACCAGCGCGCAGCCCGCACTGAAGATCGTGATGCCCAGCGCAAAGCTGCTCACCGGCAGGCCGAACTCCCGCGTCCAGTCATGCAGGAACAGCGAAAAGCAATTGAGCGTCAGGCCAAGTGCCGCAATCTGCACCAGCACACACAGGCCGACAATGTTCCAGCCGTGATACCAGGGAGACAGCGACATGCGGGATGCGTCTGTAGTCACAATGATCTCTCCCACAAAAAAAGGGGAAGGACGGTTACCCGGCCTTCCCCTTGCTTCCCCCTTTTAACGTCTGCCCGTCAGAACTTGACTGACGCCGTCACCCCATAGGTACGGGGCTCGTTATAGGTCGCCGAAATATAGCCGAGCGGTGCCACCAACTGGTTCTGCACAAATTTACGCTCATTGGTCAGGTTGCGGGCGAATACGCCGATCTCGAAACGGTCAAGAAACTCCACCGAAGCTCGCGCATTCATCAGCCCGAGCGAAGGCCCGTTGGTCGCGGCGATGATTGCCGCATTCTCCGGGTTGGGCGTGTAGTTATAGATATCGAGCGGAACCTTCCCGCGCCAGGCATAGTCGGTGTGCAGATTGATCCGGGCGTTGCTGCCGATTGCGGTGGTGTAGTCCGCCCCCAGCGAGAATTGCTGCCGGAAGACGCCGCTGAAGCGTTCGAATGAACGGTCACCGGTCAAATCGGCATACTTCACATATTTCGGATCCACCAGCGCGCCGGAAGCCTGAACGGTGAAGCCATCGAACAGCACTGCCGTGATTTCGGCCTCAACCCCCCGGAAGCGCGCCTTGCCTGCATTACCCAGAAGCGTCGCCGTACCCGCGACTGTCTGGCCTGGCAGCGGCGGAACCGAAACCAGCGTTGATCGCTGGATGTTACTCACGTCTGATGTGTAGGCAGCCAGGTTCACGCGCAGCCGGCGATCAAGAAACTCTCCCTTGAAACCAACTTCATAGGAGTAGGCGATTTCAGGATCGAACGGCAGGAAAGCCGTCGTGCTGGGTGCGCGCAGATTCTGGCCGCCAGAGCGGAAGCCTTTGGCAGTCTTTACGTACACCAGAATGGCATCGCTGATCTTGTAATCCAGACCTGCGGTGTAGGACCAACCGGAAAAATCATCCCGACGTTTGACCGCACACTGCGCAGGCCCGACAATTTCGCCAACCGTGAATGCCGGCACACCGGTGACCACCGAACAGGTGGTCGCCCCGCTGGTGCGGTTGAAGTTGTTGTTCCGTACTTCCAGTCCCTTGTCATCGACCGAATAGCGCAGCCCGCCCGTAAAACTGAGCTTATCGGTGATGTGCCAGCTCGCCTGTCCGTAAACGCCGATACTGTCATTGTCGATCAGCCCATAGAAGTGGGATGTCACCGGATTGAGTATCGGCAACGTGATCGAGATGGATTGATCAAAGCCGGTTTCATGGAACACGAATGCACCTGCCGCGAAATCCACCGCATTGTCGAACGCCTTGCCTGTGAATTGCAGTTCTGCCGACTGCTGCTTCAGCGACTGCTGGCTTTCGGTAAAGTGGATGGCATAGGCAGAGCCATCGAGATCGAAGCCGGCAAAAGCGTCAACCTTGCGGGTGCTGGCGATCAGCTTGGCTTCACCCCAGCCCGTATCAAGGGTACCCGTAAAACCGTATGTCTGGGTTTTGGCATAGACATAGGGAACTTCATTGTTGGCAGTGATCCGCCCGCCTGCCGCAAGGCGTGCCGCTTCGGTGCCAAGAATGGCAAGACCCGCTGTTGTGGCGGTTGCAGGCGGGTTGCCGTTCAGCAGCCCGACAAACAATGCCCCGGTGCTCGCCGTGTTGTAGGTCGAATTGGCACCGGCGAACGTGCGGGTTTGATAGACGAAATTGCGGCTTGGCGCGGCTTCGTCCAGCTTGAAATACTCGCCCGAAAAGACGAGGCTCAGATTGTCAGTCGGCTGGATGAGCAATTTGGCGCGCGCCTGCCACCGATCACGGTCATCAAGTTTGAGTCCGTTTAGATTGCCCGAAACCGGGGGCCGTGCAACCGCTGTGGTAACAGCCGTGACTGCCGAGGCCGAGGCCGCGGGCACGCTGTTGGTCGTATATCCGTCGCGGGTGAAGCGCTTGCCTGCCAGACGGATCGCAATCTTGTCGCCGATCGGAATGTTGATGACGGCTGTCGGCTCGAACTCGTTGAAGCGTCCATAGCTTGCTGAGAGCTTGCCGGTGAATTTGCCGAGTTCGGGATCATTGGAATTGATAAGGATAGCGCCGCCCGTGGTATTGCGGCCGAACAGCGTGCCTTGCGGGCCCTTGAGCACCTGCACCGAATTGACATCAAGCAAGGTGGTGTTGAGGCCATAGGAGCGGGCCCAGTACACGCCGTCAACATAGGTGCCAACCGAAGGATCGAGCGTTGCCAGCGTATCGTTCTGGAACTGGCCGCGAAGCGAGACAGTGATGCCCGCCGGGCTGTTGGAGCCGGAACGCATATACAGGCCCGGCGTGAACGCAGCGATATCCTGGAAACGCACGACGTTCTTCTTCTCAAGGTCTGCGCCTGAAAGAACCGTGACCGCAATCGGCACATCCTGCAGATTTTCCGAAACCTTGCGCGCGGTGACAATGATTTCGCCCAAGCCGCCTTCCGCGTCCGCATCGGGCGCGGTCTGCGCCATTACCGGTGCCGAAAACGCCCCCATTCCCACTGCAACAATTGAAACCCCTGCAAGCGCCCGAACCATTGTTCCGATACGCCCCCGCCCAAAAACAGCCATCTTCCTCTCCCGTCCATAATCAATCGTGGATCTGATTAGAGTTATATAACTAGGTGGGATAAGCTATACAACAGCTTTCTGAAAAAGCCGGAAGGATGTTGCGTTTGGGCATCAGTCAGGCAAATTCGCTGCCAGTTGAGGCACTTCGGCCAGTGAGCGCAGCACATCGTTCAGATGGGTGCAGCCCAGCGTGCCGGGCAGGGTTGTCAGGACGGACTGGCGGAAATCCGCAAGTCTCTGGCCGATCATCCGCGTCGCACCCGGCGCGGCGTTGGGGCATTCCCGGTAAGGAAGAACGCGCGGCTCCACCTCGATCTCTGCCAGTGTCAGCTCCGCACCGCGCGCTGTGGCGTGCACAAGATATTCGTGGATGGCTGTCCGCCCGCCCTTCGGATTGAGGCCGCTATCCTGAAAGCCGATCTCGATTCGAACGTCCGCACCCTCGCGCCAGACATCAATCCGCCGCGCGCGCCGCATGCTGACCGGATCGTGATCGAACAGGTCGTGCCAGCCGTCCGGGTCTTGCGGGTTCCGCAGTGAAACGACTTCGGCATTGTTCTGGGGATGGCGGCTGGATCCGTCATCCAGCAAGGCAGTTGATCCCTGCGCAAAGCCTGCGCAAATGTCTGTCATCACCCCGTTTTTACCGGCCGTGGAACGCGCGCCATTTTCCTGTGCCCGCTCAACCCAGTTGTCGCTCCATTGTGACCAGATCCAGCCCGCCACCAGGCTGGCCCCTGAAAAATCATCCAGGATCAGATAGAGCGGCGATCCCGCCTGCCGTTCCTCCGGCATCACTTCGGCAATCAGCGCGCGCAGATGCCCGCCGCCGCGCGCGCCCACCAGTATATCGGTGGAAGGCCGGTGCGGAGACACTTCGATTTCGAGTATTTCCCGGCGCGGGGTGGAGACGATACGATAGCTGTCCTCTGCCAGCACTTTCAGCGGGCCGCCCTCCGCCCCCGTCAGCACATCCCGGGCGCGGCCATAGACAAGCGTGGGCTGCCCGAAGCCCTCCGGCCAGCCGGTATCAATCGTGGAAGTGCGGCGCACCGAATGGGCCCGCCGGGCGGGGGATGGCCCGGCGGAATCGCGGACAATGCGTTCAAAGCCGGTCAACGCGGCGGCATCCGGATGGCACCATCCAGCCGGATCGCCTGCGCGTTGAAATAGGTATTCCGGTTGAGTTCCAGCACCAGCGAACCAAATTCCTCCGGCTTGCCAAGGCGCTTGGGGAACGGCACCGAAGCCGCCAGCCCTTCGAATATCTGCGGCGCGCGATCCTTGACCGCCAGCATCGGCGGCGTTTCGAAGATGCCGGGCATGATCGAGTTGCAGCGGATGCCCAGATCCATCAGATCGCGCGCGATGGGAAGGACAAGGCCGTTCACGCCCGCCTTGCAACTGCCATAGGCAACCTGCCCGATCTGCGCATCCTGTGCGGCAGCAGAGGCCGTCAGCGTGATGCAACCGCGTTCGCCGTCTTCCAGCGGCTCCAGACTGGCCATGCCCAAAGCGGACATGGAGGCCATGCGGTACGAGGCCACGAGAATGCCCAGTGCGGAGAATTCATAATCCTCGGTGGACAGGCGCTTGAAGCCCCCGCTGTCCCGGTCTTTGGCAACAGTCTTGCCGCCTTTGGAAACCTGGGCACAATGCACGAGGATGCGTTCCTGGCCATTGGCCGCGCGCGCTGCCGCAAAGCCGGCTTCCGCATTCGCCTCATCCGTGATGTTGACCTTGTGGAAGGTGCCGCCAATCTCTGCGGCGATGGCATTGCCGCCCGCCTCATTCAGGTCGAAGATGGCCACTTTGATGCCCACCGAAGCGAGCGCGCGCGCCGAGGCCCTGCCCAGGCCGGATGCCCCGCCCGTCACCACTGCGGAAATGGAATTATCGAGTTTCATGCCTGTGTTTCCCTTTGCTGTCTGAGCTTGTCCTGAAGGAGATCGTTGCGCCCGCTCGACGCCGCCACAGTTGATCCCCCGTCCATCTTGATGCTGGTGCCGGTGATATAGGATGAGCGCGCGGAGGCAAGGAACAGGCAGGCATGGGCGATATCCTCTGGCGTCCCTGCCCTGCCAACCGGAACAGTTGCGCCATAGGCCGCCAGCCCGTCATCGCCCAGCACGGCCCGGGCCCGCGCGCTCGCAACAAGGCCGGGATTGACCGCGTTGACGGTGATCCCGTCTGTCACCACGTCTCCCGCCGCGCCGCGAACAAAGGCATCCAGAGCCGCCTTGGCCATGCCATAGGCCGTCATGTTGGGAACGACTGAGAAAGTGCCGTTGACCGAACCGATGGCAATAAATCGCCCGCCGTCCGTTGACACTGCTAGATGCGGGCGGGCTGCAGCCAGCAGCCACCATGCAGCTTTGGCAATGCTGGCAAATCCGGCTTCCAGGGCCTCGTCAGACACATGGCCGACCCCGCCATGCGGAATATCGGCGGCGGCATGGACGATCACATCGACACCCCCAAAGCGCCCGACCGTGGCATCAACCAGCGCGCGGCATTGCGTATGATCCTTCACGTCGATCCCGAAAATATCCGCCACGCCACCGGCGGCTTCAATCTCTGCTTTGGTGTCTTGCGCATAGGACAAGGTTCGCGCCGCCAGCATCACCTGGGCACCCGCCGCAGCAAAGGCCAGCGCGACTCCGCGTCCGACACCCCTGCCCCCGCCCGTGACAATCACCGTCTTGCCCTGGAAAGATTCGCTCATGCTGTCACTCCGAACAGTGCCTTCAATCCCGGCGCAGAAGGTTTCATCGATGGCGTTCGCGGGAAATCCGGCACGAAACGGAAATGCACCGGCACCTGATAGGCAATCAGCTTTTCCTTCAGGAACGCCTTGATCTGTTCGGCAGAGGGTTCGGGCGCGCCTTGCTTCAGGATGATCGCTGCTGCCGGCACGGCACCAAGGCGTTCGTCAGGAACGCCGATAACGGCAGCCTCCCGCACGGCCGGGTGCAAGTGCAGCGCCTGTATCACATCTTCGGGATGCACCTTGAAGCCGCCCCGGATGATCGCGTTATCCGCCCGGCCCTTGATGAAGACAAACCTGTCCGCGTCCACGATGGCGCGGTCGGTGGTGCGGAGCCACTGCCCGTCATTGCCCAGTTGCGCGCCCTTGAGTTCCAGCAATCCTTCCTGCCCCGGCGCCAGCACTCCGCCGGTTTCCGGATCAACGATACGCGCTTCCATATCCGCGTGAAGCCGTCCTGCAGAGCCGCGCTTTTCCGCCCAGTGCGCGCGGAAATCATCAATGTTCCAGCCGCAGATCGCGCCTGCAAATTCGGTCGCCCCATAGTTGGCAAGAACGGGGATTCCGTAAGTCTGGTAGAATGCATCAACAATGTCTGGTGACAAGGGCGCGGTGCCGCTGATCAGGGAAACGAGGCTCGCCAGATCCTCTTTGGGCACTTTGGCTTCAAGGATCATCTTGAGCGCCGAGGGCACGGCCCCGGCCACTTTGGGCTTGTTGCGCCTGATCGTGGCCACCCAGCCTTCGACAGTGAAGCGTTCCAGCAACCCGATCTTGCGGCCTGACATCAGCGCGCCGATGCAACCGTAAATCCCGCCAATGTGCGTCAGCGGATTGTTGACGATCGTCACACCCGAGCGAAGCTGGGGCTGATCCGCAAAATCCCGCCCGCGCTCGTACCGGGCGAAGCCGGCAAAGCTGGCGTCAAACGACTCGCGAGTCAGGGGGATGCGCTTGGGCGTGCCGGTGGTTCCGCTGGTCAGCATCTCGATGGCCACACCGGGGGACAGCATCGCCGCCTTGTCCGGCGCGGGATTTTCAAATCCCGGCAGCATGCGCACCCCTTCCAGCCTTGGCCCGATTTCGATTACGGCAGACCCGGCGCGGCCAAAGGCATCGGCAATTCCGGGCCGCACGGCATCCGTGGCATCCGCCACGACGATCTGCAGACCCAGCCCCTCAATATCCGCAAAAAGCCTGTCATCCGGCAGCGCGGGATTGAGCGAGACAAGGCAGCGATCCGACGCCAGCACCGCGATAATCGCCGCAAGATGCCCGGGCCTGTTGCGCAGCATGACACCGACACGCGCTTCGGGCGAAACCCCGATCCGGGCCAGTTCCGCTTCGATATCGCCAACCGCAGTCGCGATCTGCCCCCAGCTATAATCCACCCCTTCAAAATCGATCTCGGCACGGGCCGGATCAAGCGCCATGATCGCGCGGAGCTTTTCTGTTATCAGTGCCATCCGGTCTTCTTGCCAACATAGTTTACCTAGTGCAATAGGTAGAAACTGAGTTCGGCAGACGCCGGAGGCGGATTCGGGTGACTGTATCCGCCTAGAGGGACAGCCCCCCGCTGGCTTCTATGATCTGGCCGGTTACCCATCCGGCGCCCTCTCCCAGCAGCATCATCACAGCCCCGGCGATATCATCGGGTGTGCCAAGGCGGCCCATTGGCGTGTGTTTGGAGGTTGCCTCATCCCAGCCGGGCTTGGCGCGGAGTGCAGCGATAAACTCAGTTGCAACGGCGCCGGGCGCGATCAGGTTGCACGTGATCTGGCGCTTCGCAACTTCCAGCGCGGTCGAGAAAGTCAGGCTCTGCAGCGCCCGCTTGGTCATGCCATAACCTGCCGCGAACGGCTGCCCGACCTTGCCGGACATGGAACCGATATTGACGATCCGGCCATGATCCCGAAGGCGCGGCAACGCGGCCTGGGTTACGAAGTGCGGGCCCTTCACGTTGATGGCCAGCATCTGGTCAAACAACGCCTCACCGCCGGATTTCAGCGTGGCATCCTGCCCGCCGCTGCCGATCCCGGCATTGTTGATCAGAATATCAAGATTGGGCGGGCCGCCAAATGCCGCATCGCAGGCAGCAAACATCGCCTCGATTGCCGGCAGGCTTGAAACATCTGCGCGCACGGCAAAGGCAGAGCCACCTGCCGCCTTCACATCTTCGGCCAACGCTTCAGCCACATCGCCCGAATGGGCGTAGTTGATGGCAACATGGGCGCCAGCCGCGCCGAGGCGTTTGACGATAGCGGCACCGATGCCACGTGCGCCGCCTGTCACCAGCGCGGTCTTTCCAGCCAGATATGTCATTTCGCAATCCTGCCAACATAGTTGACCTAGTGCAACAGGTAATGCAAAACAGGGCGCAATGATGGGAGAGAGACAGTGCTGAACGAACTGGGCGGCGGCTTGCTGCGCAGGTTTCCATGACAAGCGCCGCCGTCGCTTCAGGCAGGATCATCCACCAGCGACTGGAACGCGTTTTCCAGCCATGTGCGACTGGCAGGTGCCATATCGCCAGTCAGCGCTTCCAGCGGATAGAGCAGGCGGTACATAAAAAATCCCGACGCCAGGATGACAAGGCGGGACGCGCGTTCTTCGGCATTGGGCAGATCGAACCACTGCGCCAGCGGCTTGATTGTCAGTTCACGCAGCAGGCGATCCGCAATCGCGCGCGCGCCGGGATCGGCAGTGGCCAAGGCGAGCATCTGCAACGGATTGATCTGCGCCCCACCGGCCGCGAGGAAGGATTTGAGCAAAGCCTTTCCGAACGTTTCCCGCGGCTGATCGGTCAGCATCGAAATGTCCAGCAGATCGGCCAGTGCGGCTTCGAACAGTTTTTCCTTCGAACCGAAATAGCGGCTGACGAGCGACGCATTGACGCCCGCTTCCGCCGTTATGTCGCGAACGCCGGTCGCGGCATAGCCATGCGTCGAAAACGCGATCTGCGCGGCGCGCAGGATGGCCGCTTTTGTGCGGTCGGCATCACGACTGGTTTTGGCCATTGACTTCATATGTAAACCATTGTTTACTTCTGCACAAGCACAGGAGAGGATGATGAGCGAGTCGATGCTGCAAGCGCGCCAGCCTGTCTATGATTTTGATTATCAGCATGATCCGATCCTGCATGACGATGTGCATGCGGGCTATCTGAAGCTTAAGAGAGAGGCCCCGCCTCTGTTCTGGACGCCGCACCACGGCGGGCACTGGGTCGTGAACAATGCCGAGGCAGCCACCAGGGTGCTTCGCCACCCGGAAATCTTTTCCAACCGATTTCTATCGATCCCGCCAAACCCCCAGCAGCCAAAGATGATCCCGGAATCGCTCGATCCACCGGAACACCGGGCCTATCGCCAGTTGCTGCGCCCGTTTTTCGAAGGCAGCGCCATCGCGCCACTGGAAGGCTGGATCACGGACTGGACGGAAAAGGTGATCGGCGACATTGCGGGCAAGGGCGCATGCGAATTTGTCGAGGCCGTGGCCTCTCGCCTGCCGGTATCGGTCTTCATGGAATTGTTCGGATTTCCACTGGACCGGTTCGAGGAATTTCGCGGCCTGGTGACGGGTTATTTCTCGCGCCATATTGACGAGACCGAGCGGATGGCGATGTCCGGAAAAATCCTCGGCATCCTTGCCGCGCTGATCCAGGAGCGGACCGCCGCGCCGCGCGACGACCTGATCTCGACGCTGATCACGATTGATTTCGAAGGCCGGAAGCTGAGCTTTGACGAACTGATGTCCATCGCGTTCCTGATGTTTCTGGCGGGCCTGGATACGGTGACCAACGCCATGGCGTTCGGCATGCGCCATCTGGCTCATGATGCGGCGCTGCGCCAGCGCATCATGGATGATCCCTCCTGTATCCCGGGTGCGGTGGAAGAACTGATGCGCCGCTACACCTTTGTGACGACGCCGCGTTATATTGTGCAGGACACCGAATTGCAGGGCATTCCGCTGAAGGCAGGCGAATCCATTCTGGTGCCGCTGATGACCGTGGGCTGGGATGACAGGCTCAATCCCGCCCCCGAAACCGTTTCCGTGGACCGGCCAGCCTGCCGCCACGCCGGGTTCGGATCGGGCGTGCATACCTGCCTTGGCATCCATCTGGCGCGGATGGAGCTTTCGGTCTTCTACCGCGTCTGGTTCGAAAAGATCGGCCATTTCCGCGAAGTGGACGCGGCGCAGAAACCGGGGATGCGGGCCGGATCCGTGCTGGCGCTTGAGGCGCTGCACCTCGCCTGGAACTGAGCATAAAAGGATGCATGCATGACAATCACCCCCCCGGTCGTTTCTCTCCATGTCGGCGGCGAGACCCGCGCTTCGGGATCCGGCGGCAGCCATGATCACCGCAATCCGGTTACCGGCGCCGTTCAGGCAACCATCCCCCTTGCCGGCGTGGCGGAGATTGACGAAGCCGTCGCACGCGCAGAAGCCGCGCGGGAAGGCTGGCGGCGGACGCCCCCCGAACAGCGACGGAATATCCTCAACAAGCTGGCGGATCTGATCGAAGCGAACAAGGCCCGCTTTGCCGAGGCCGCCGCCCTTGATGGCGGCACGCCCCTGTTCGCCGGGGAGCGCGGGGTGGACACCTGTGTTGCCTGGACGCGCTATTATGCCGGATGGTGCGACAAATTGTCCGGCGAGCTGATCTCCACCCACGATACGCGCGGGGAGCTGGCCTATACCGTGC
>JANOAJ010000049.1:0-36201 GCA_031411035.1 Sphingomonadales bacterium | reverse complement strand
CCATCGGCTGGAAACAGAATCCGTCCCTCGCGACTTGGGTATTCCACCTGCGGCAACTCCACCGCAAGGGTCGCTTGCGGCAGGATCACAGGGAGCAACTCGACGCGCTGGGTTTCTCCCGGCCAACGCTTGAAGCTGCACATTGTCGCGCGTGGCAAGATCGGGCGCTGCCCCGAAGCCGATCTGATCGCTCGCTACGCCAAACGCCTGGCCTGGCCCTTCCAGATCACCGAGCTGCCGGACAAGGGCGGCACGCCCCCTGCCCTGCCGACGCAGAGCATCATCATTGCGCTTGACGAATCCGGGCAGCAGCTTGGTTCTGCTGATCTGGCCCGCAAGCTTGAAGGATGGCGCGATACCGGCACCCGCGAATGCCGCTTCCTGATCGGTGCCGCAGACGGACTGACGCCGGACGAACGCGCCAGTGCCACCCTGCTGCTGTCCTTCGGCAAGGCCACCTGGCCCCATATGCTGGTGCGCGCCATGCTCAGCGAACAGCTATACCGCGCGACCAGCATCATCGCGGGGCACCCGTACCACCGGGAGGGGTGATCCGGAACCCGACTCACACTTCTGGATCGTGGTGATATTTACCAAATCAGCGTCACGCTGTCAACGTATTTTCCCATATAGGTGAATTTTTCAGATTTCACCTCGCCTCTTGCCACCTGTGGTCCTTCCCCCCATCATGGTCATGCGATGCTGCGCCAATATGAACTGGTCGAACGGGTCAAAGCCTATGATCCTGACGCCGATGAGGCGGCGATCAACCGTGCGTATGTGTTTTCGATGCAGAAGCATGGCACGCAAAAGCGCGCTTCGGGCGATCCCTATTACAGCCATCCGATTGAAGTGGCAGGCATATTGACGGACCTGCGGCTTGACGACCAGACCATTGTCACGGCCATGCTCCACGACACGATCGAGGATACGCTGACCACGCATGAGGAGATCGAGGCCAAGTTCGGGATCGATGTCGCCCGGCTGGTGGACGGTGTTACCAAGCTTTCCAAGATCGAGGCGATGTCGGACAATGAGCGGGCGGCGGAAAATCTCCGCAAATTCCTGCTTGCCACGTCTGACGATATCCGCGTGCTGCTGGTCAAGCTGGCCGACCGGCTGCACAATATGCGTACGCTGCATTTCATCAAGGATGAGGCGAAGCGCCGCCGCATTGCCCGCGAAACAATGGATATCTATGCGCCGCTCGCCGAGCGGATCGGCATGTACCAGTTCATGAACGAGATGCAGACGCTGGCCTTCAGTGAACTGGAGCCGGAAGCCTATGCTTCCATCACCAAGCGGCTGGAACAGTTGAACGATGGCGGCGGAGACAGGATCGCGCGGATCAGTTCGGGCATCACCATGCTCCTCTCCCGCGCGGGCGTGGAAGCCGATGTGTTTGGCCGCGAAAAGCATCCCTACTCGATCTGGCGCAAGATGGAGGAACGCCATATCAGCTTTGAACAGCTCTCCGACGTGATGGCGTTCCGCGTGATCGTGGAGGATACCGACGCCTGTTACCAGACTTTGGGCATTCTCCACCGCCGCTGGCCGATGGTGCCATCGCGGTTCAAGGATTATATCTCCACGCCCAAGCGCAACGGATACCAGTCGCTCCACACATCCGTGATCCATAGTGACAAGGTGCGGATCGAAATCCAGATCCGCAGCCGGGCAATGCATGATCAGGCCGAACGCGGTTTCGCCGCGCACTGGAGCTACAAGCAAGGGGCGGCAGCCCCGGACGGGCAGGAAAGCTGGCTGCGCGATCTGGTGGAAATCCTGGATCATGCCGCAAGCCCGGAAGAGCTGCTCGAACATACGCGCATGGCGATGTATCAGGATCGGATCTTCGCCTTCACCCCCAAGGGCGAACTGATCCAGTTGCCCAAGGGCGCAACGCCGGTTGATTTTGCCTATGCCGTCCACACCAATCTGGGTGACACGGCAGTGGGCGCCAAGGTGAACGGTCGCGTCGTGCCGCTGCGCACGGTGATCGAAAATGGCGATCAGGTGCAGATCCTGAAATCCAAGGCGCAGCAGCCCCAGCCGGTGTGGATGAACTTCGCGGTCACCGGCAAGGCCCGCGCCGCGATCCGCCGCTATATCCGCCAGAAGGAACGCGGGGAAACGGTGGCGCTGGGCCGCAAGATTTATGAGGAAATCCTCCGCCGCCTGCCCGCGCAGCTTGGCAAGGATGCGCTGGCTGCCGCGATGAAGCGCCTGAAGGTGGCGGACGAAGCCGAACTGATGATGGCCATCGCCCGCCAGTCCGTGAGTGACGCGCAAGTGATGGAAGCGCTGATGCCCGGTTCGGTCGGCACGGAAGCGGCGGCTGTTCCCGCCCAGCGCGAAGCGATATCGATCCGCGGGCTGACGCCGGGCGTGGCCTTCACGCTAGCCGAATGCTGCCATCCGGTGCCTGGCGACCGGATCGTCGGCCTGCGCCGCCCGGAGGAAGCGATCGAAGTGCATACGATCGGCTGCGAGAAACTGGCCGACGGGGTGGATGCGGACTGGCTTGATCTGGCCTGGGGTGACGGATCGGATGGCGGCACCGCGCGGCTTTCCGTGATGGTGCGCAACGAACCTGGCGCACTTGCGGTGGTCGCGGGGATTTTCGGCACGCACAAGGCCAATATCCTCAACATCCGGCTCGACGCGCGGGACACCGCGTTCCACACCAATATCGTTGATCTCGAAGTCCATGATCTGGCGCATCTGATGCGGATCATCGCCGCGCTGCGGGCAGCCGATGTGGTGGTGCAGGCAGAACGGATATGAGCGGGGCAATCACGGCCAAACCGCCGCTTCCCGATTTCTCGGCAGACAAGCGCAACCCCGCGCTGGTGGAAGCAGCCCTTGCGCTGTTCGACAATCGCCTGTCTGACGCCGAACCGCTGCTGAAGGCCGAACTCAAGGCCGATCCCTTCAACGTGGCCGCCATGCGAATGCTGGCCGAACTGGCAGGCCGGATCGGGCGGCTGAAGGACGCCGAAAGCCTGCTGCGCCGCGCGGTGGAACTGTCCCCCGGCTTTGTCGCTGCCCGCTCCAATCTGGCGACGGTGCTCTATCGCCAGAACCGCCCGCTGGAAGCGGTGGCGGAGCTGGATCAACTGGCACAGATTGATCCGGACAATGTGGGCGGCGCGAACCTGAAGGCCGCAGCACTCGGGCGGCTGGGCGAATATGATGAGGCATTGGCGCTTTACGAACAGGTGCTTGGCCAGATCAGTGGCCAGCCCAAAATCTGGATGTCCTATGGCCACACATTGAAAACCGTCGGGCGGCAGGCGGATTGCATCACTGCCTATCGCAAGGCGCTGGCAATCGAACCGACGCTGGGCGAAGTCTGGTGGAGCCTGGCCAATCTGAAGACCGTTCGTTTCAGCGATCATGATCTTGCCGCGATGGAAGCGGCACTGTCCGCGCCCGGATTGGTGCCGGCCGATTATTTCCACCTCCATTTCGCGCTGGGCAAGGCGCGCGAGGAACGGCGCGAGGCTGAACCTGCGTTCACGCACTACGCCAAAGGCAACCACCTGCGCCGCGCGGAACTCGGCTATCGCGCAGAGGACACAACCGCACTGGTGGACAGTGCCATCGCGATCTTCACGCCGGAATTTTTTGCGCAGCGCGCAGGGCTTGGCTGCCCTGCCCCCGATCCCGTTTTCATTCTGGGTATGCCGCGCGCCGGATCAACGCTGATCGAACAGATTCTGGCGAGCCACAGCCAGATCGAAGGCACTATGGAATTGCCCGATATCCCGGCCCTGGCCGGCAGGCTGGATGGGCCTGAAGCGCTGGCCACCATGTCGGGCGATCAGATGCGCCGGATGGGGGAAGCCTTTCTTGACCGCACCCGCATCCAGCGCAAGACCGGCAAACCCTTCTTCATCGACAAGCTGCCCAACAACTGGCTGCACATCGGCTTTATCCGCCTGATCCTGCCGAACGCGAAAATCATCGACGCGCGGCGTCATCCGCTGGCCTGCTGCTTTTCCAACTTCAAGCAGCATTTCGCGCATGGCCAGGCCTTCAGCTACAGCCTGGATGATATGGGCCGCTACTATGCCGATTATGTGCGGCTGATGGCGCATATCGACGCGGTGCAGCCCGGCATTGTCACGCGGATCTTCCATGAGGATATGCTGGAAGACAGCGAAGGCGAAATCCGCCGCCTGCTCGCAGCCCTTGGCCTCCCGTTCGAGGAGAGCTGCGCGCGCTTCTGGGAAAATGACCGCGCCGTCCGCACTGCCAGTTCCGAACAAGTGCGCCGCCCGATCAATCGTGACGGGGCGGACCAATGGCAGATGTTCGAGGCCTGGCTTGATCCCCTGAAGGCCGCGCTTGGCCCTGCACTCACGGAGTATCCCAAAGCATGATCATCATCACCGGCAGCGTCCGCACCCGCCCGGAAACCCGTGACGAGCTGATCGGCCTGTGCGTGGAACACAGCCAGCGTTCGCGCGCGGAACCGGGCTGTATCGCGCACAATGTCCATACCGATTGCGAGGATGCGGCGCGGCTGGTGTTTCTGGAACTCTGGGCGGACGCAGCGGCCGTCAAGACGCATTTCGCGGTGCCGGAATCCGGCGCGTTCGTGCGGGCGATTGGCGGGCTGGCGGCCGAAGCGCCTACGATCCAGATCTACACGGGCAATGAAGTGCCGGCCTCTGCCCTGGGCTAGTCCGCCAGCACGTTCAGCAAGGCCGTCACGGCTTCGGGCGCACAGGCAAAGGCCATGTGGCCACAATCAACCTCCACCGCCATGTCGCGTTCGCCCGGCTGCCCCGCCGCACTGGCCGGAGCCACAACGCCATCGCGCCTTGACCACAGGGCATAAGTCGGCACTGGCGGTTTTTCGGCCAGCCGCACGGCGATGGGCGGTGCATCCACCGGATGTTTCGTCACCCATTCGTACAGGCGCCACGCATGATTGGCACGGATATTCCCCGAAAACGGACTGCCCATCGTGATGACTCGCGCGATGCGGTGCGGGGCGTGCTTGGCATATTCCCGCGCCATCAGGCCGCCCAGGCTCCAGCCGATCAGCGTCACGGGCTCGTCGCTATATTGCTGGATATGATCCAGACGGGCATCAAGGCGCTCAAGCAGATCGGCTGTCACCCCCCGGTTGCGGCCCAAGCCCCAGCCATGCGCCCGGTATCCCGCGCGCTTCAGGGTCCGTCGAAGCAATTCGGTTCGCGCGTCGGCCACCATGAACCCGGGCAACACCATCACTGGCCGTCCCGCGCCGTCATGTGCTGCCGCCAGTGCGGCATTCTCCCGCCTGCCGCGCGCCCAATCCCCCAGCACGCGGGTTTCCGAAAGGAGCAGGCCCAGCGAAGGCGCCGACGATTCAAAGGCAGTAAATTGCTGATACATGTCATCAGGATGCGCAGTCATTCATGAATATGCAATGACTCTGTCACGGCAATGTCATGGACAGTTGGCCAAAAATTCCTATATCCCCGCCATGCCCCCCCAACACGTCACTCCTGATGCGCCAATGCCGGGCTTTGCGATATTCCGGCGGTTCATCCCCTATCTGTGGCCCAAGGACCAGCCCGGATTGCGCGCACGGATTGTGGTGGCAATGCTGCTGGTGCTGGCCTCCAAGGCGATCCAGTTGAAAATGGGCTTCCTTTACGGGGCCGCGATTGACCTGATGAAGCCGGGGCTTGAAGCCGGAGCGCAGATCGCCATCGCGCTGGTCGCCGCTTATGCGGGCGCGCGCTTTTCGGGCGTGCTGTTCGATAATCTACGCAACGTGGTGTTCGAGCGTGTCGGGCAGGATGCCACGCGGCGGCTGGCGGTCAATGTCTTCACCCATTTGCATGAGCTCTCCCTGCGCTTCCACCTTTCGCGGCGGACGGGGGCGGTCACCAAAGTGATCGAACGCGGCACCAAGAGCATTGATACGATGCTCTATTTCCTCCTTTTCAACATCGCGCCGACTGTGTTCGAACTGGCGGCTGTCACGATCATTTTCTGGCAGAAATTCAGCATCGGTCTTGCTGCCGCCGCGCTGGTGATGGTCGCTGCCTATATCCTCTTCACGCGCGCGATCACGGACTGGCGCAATGCCCTGCGCGCGGAAATGAATGATCTGGATACTGCGACGGTCGCGCGCTCGGTGGATAGCCTGCTCAACTACGAAACCGTCAAATATTTCAACGCGGAAGCGCGTGAGGCCGATCAGTATGGCAAGGTCGCCGCGCGTTATGCCGTTGCGGCCATCAAATCCGAAAACTCGCTCGCTCTGCTCAATATTGGCCAGTCCTTCATCACCAACCTGATGATGGCGGGCGCGATGGGCTATACGGTCTGGGGCTGGTCGAAAGGCAGCTTCACGGCGGGCGATGTGGTGATCGTCAACACGCTCCTCGCCCAGTTGTTCCGTCCGCTTGACATGCTCGGCATGGTGTACCGGATGATCAAGCAGGGTCTGATCGACATGGAAGCCATGTTCAAGCTGATCGACACGCCCGCCGAAATCGCCGACGCGCCGGACGCGCCGGCGCTCTGTGTCATGGGCGGCGCGCTGGCGTTCGAGGATGTCTCTTTTGCCTATGAACCGGATCGCCCGATCCTGAACGGCGTCAGTTTCACCGTGCCCGCGGGTAAGACGCTGGCTGTTGTCGGGCCTTCGGGCGCCGGCAAATCCACGCTCGCCCGCCTGATTTTCCGCTTCTACGACGTGACCAGCGGCCGCATCACCATTGACGGGCAAGACCTGCGCGATGTCACCCAGAACAGCCTGCGCGCGGCCATCGGCATCGTCCCGCAGGATACGGTGCTGTTCAACGAAAGCATCGGTTACAATATCGGCTATGGCCGCGAAGGCGCGGGGCAGGCGGAAATTGAAGCGGCAGCGCGCGGCGCGGCGATCCACGGCTTTATCGCCGCCCAGCCCCAGCAATATGCAACCGAAGTGGGTGAGCGCGGCCTGAAGCTTTCGGGCGGGGAAAAGCAGCGTGTGGCGATTGCCCGGACGCTGGTGAAAGACCCGCCGATCCTGATCCTTGATGAAGCCACCAGCGCGCTCGACAGCCGCACCGAAGCGGATATCCAGGCGACGCTTGCCGAAGTGTCAAAGGCGCGCACCAGCATCGTCATTGCCCACCGCCTGTCCACGATTGTCGATGCGGACGAGATTGTCGTTCTGGACGCAGGCCGCGTCGCCGAACGCGGCACCCATGCCGCGCTGCTCCGCAAACAGGGGCTCTATGCCGAAATGTGGGCGCGCCAGCAGGCAGAGGGTGACGAGGAAGCCGTGGCGGCGGAGTGACCGCCAAACCTACCCGATCTCGAAAATACTATATACCGGCCCCGCCACTGTCTGTTCCCCCGTGCCCACCGCGATCACATTGTTGAGCCATTGATAGCGGTCATCCCCGCATTCAAACCGCGCCACCATCGCCAGCGAATATTCTGACGGTTCCAGCACAGCACCCTTTGCGAAACGCGCCATCGCGTCGGGCGCGGCCAGGAAGCGGCCCTGATAGGAGAGATAGACCAACGCGCCGTCATCCGTTTGCAGTGTCAGGCGCACATCAATCATCATCACCCCGTCAGGCCGGTTGATCACCCAGTCCGCGCCGGGAAGCACAATGCCGCTCAGCCGCGCGCCCGCAAAGCTGCCGCCCGTTACCGGCGCAATCCGCCGCAGCCCGGCAGGGGTCTTGCCGATGCTGGTCATCGCGGCAAAATCCACTGTCAGCGTCAGCGTGGTGAGATGCGCGTGTTTCAGGTCAGTCATTGCCACGCGGCTAACATGGCGGCACAAGATTGGCAAAACAGGAACAGCCTTGACCAGCCAATGATCACCTTTGCCGATCTCGACATGATGGCGCGCGGCGGCTCCATTGCCCTGCTGCTGCTGTGGAGCTGGCTGCTGATCCGCGATCACGGAAGGACTTTGCCCCCGCGCATGGGGCTGGCGATGAATGTTGGGATCATCCTGCATGTCATCGCCACCATTCCCGGGCCAGTGCAGCATAACGGCCCGGTGGACTATATCGTGGAACTGGGATCGGCGTCGGTGCCGGGATGCTTCTGGCTGTTCGCGCGCACCTGGTTCAATGACGAGACCCGCATCGGCTGGCGCCGTCTGGCAATGGTGGGCGCGGTGATGATCATCGTCGCCGTGCAGATCAATATTTTCGAAGCGCGGGGCACGCCCTCACTGCCGGTCGCGCTGGTGATGCGTGCGGCGATGTTTGCCTTTGCCGCCGCCGGCTTATGGGAAGCGTGGCGCGGGCGGGAGGGGGATCTGGTTGAAGGGCGGCGGCGCATTCGCCTGCTTCTGATCGGCTCGGTCGGGCTCTATGTGATCCTGACCAATGGCGTCGAGATTGTCACCTATCTGGGTTTCCTGCCGCAAATGTCGCGCAGCTTCATCGAATTCGGCATTGTCCTGCTGGCCGGGGCGCTGTGCGCCGCGCTGTTTACCCTGCGGCAGAGCGACCTGTTCGCGCCGCTTCCCAAGGCACGGGATGACGCGGGGCCTGCCGCGCCGGATCCGGCATTGGCGGCACTCGCGTCACGGCTGACGGCGCATATCGAGCATGATCGGAGCTGGCGGGATGAGGCGCTCACCATTTCCGGCCTCGCCGCGCAGTTGGGTGAACCGGAATACCGCTTGCGCCGTGTGATCAACGGCCAGCTTGGTCACCGCAATTTTGCTGCCTTCCTCAACGGATACCGGCTTGGTGAAGTGAAAGCCGCGCTTGCCGACCCCACCCAGAACGATGTCTCCATCCTCACAATCGCGCTCGACGCGGGGTTCGGCTCGCTCGGCCCTTTCAACCGCGCGTTTCGCGAGGCGGAAGGGATGACGCCAAGCGAGTTTCGGGCAAGGGCTTAGGTGCGCTCCTTGGTGGCGGAAAAGCGGATGGCCTCATTGCGGCTCATCACATAGTTCAGATCCCAGCTATCCTTGGCCATGAACACGGGGGCTTCATCCCGGTCCGCCGCCATCGCGCTGCGGTGGGTGGACGCGAAGGCCTTGAACGCGGCGGGATCATCGCACGTGATCCAGCGCGCGGTTTCCCAGGGGGACATTTCCAGCGCGGCCTCTACCTTATATTCCACTTCGAGCCGCGAAATCAGCACTTCAAGCTGCAACTGGCCCACCACGCCCACCACCCATTGCGATCCGATGGAGGGGAAGAAAACCTGCGTGATCCCTTCCTCCGCCAGATCGGCCAGCGCCTTGCGCAACTGTTTGGTCTTGGTCGGGTCTTTCAGGACCACGCGACGGAGGATTTCGGGCGCGAAATTGGGCAGGCCGGTGATGGTAACGTCCGCGCCTTCGGTCAGCGTATCGCCCACCCGGATCGTGCCGTGATTGGGCACACCGATGATATCCCCCGGCCAGGCTTCCTGCGCGAGTTCCCGGTCTCCGGCGAAAAACAGGATCGGGCTGTGGACGGCAATGGATTTGCCCGTGCCGACCTGATTGAGCCGCATCCCACGCCGGAACTTGCCCGAGCAGACGCGCATGAAGGCGATCCGGTCCCGGTGCATTGGGTTCATATTGGCCTGCACCTTGAAGATGAAGCCGGTCATCAGGGGATCATCGGGTGAAACGGGTGCCGGTTCGGCGGGCTGGGCGCGCGGGCTGGGCGCGTGTTTCGCCAGCGCGTCGATCAGTTCCTCCACCCCGAAATCCTTGAGCGCGGAACCGAAATAGACCGGCGTCAGATCCCCGCCGCGATAAGCGTCGGCATCAAAATGGGTATAGCCGCCCAGCGCCAGTTCGGATTCCTCGCGCAGCCGGGCAAGTCCGTCCGCCGAAATCAGCCCGCCAAGCGCCGGATCATCCAGCCCGACAAGGGAGGTCACATCCCCCTCATACGCGCGGGTGGCGTTGCGCGCCGGGCGGTGCAGCCGGTGCTCGGCAAAGTCATACAGCCCCTCAAACTGCCCGCCCATGCCCACAGGCCAGTTCATTGGCGCCACATCAAGCTGCAACTGGTCCGCCACTTCATCAATCAGCGAAAAGGGATCGCGCCCTTCCCTGTCCACCTTGTTGATAAAGGTGATGATCGGCACGCTGCGCATCCGGCAGACTTCGAACAGCTTGCGCGTCTGCGCTTCGATCCCGCGCGCGGCATCGATCACCATCACGGCGGAATCAACCGCCGTCAGCGTGCGGTACGTATCTTCGGAGAAGTCCTCATGCCCCGGCGTATCAAGCAGGTTGAAGGTGATGTCTCCCCGCTCGAACGTCATCACCGAGGAGGTGACCGAAATCCCGCGCTGCTGTTCGATCTTCATCCAGTCGGACCGCGCCCGCCGGTTCGCGCCGCGCGCTTTCACTTCCCCGGCTGCCTGGATCGCCCCGCCAAACAGCAGCAGCTTTTCAGTCAGCGTCGTCTTGCCCGCGTCAGGATGGGAAATGATGGCAAAGGTGCGGCGGTTTGGCCGGCTTGAAGTCATATCGTTCATGATGCGCGCGGCCCTAGCGGGGGGAAGCCCGTTTGGCGAGAGGCTGGTTGATTCCGGAATCGGCTAGCCGGAATCGAAATGCGCCGCGCCATATGCACGGCAGCGCGCCATTGCCGCCCCAGTCCCTTCTACCGGAGCCTCTCAATGACCGAATTTGATTTGCTGACTGTCCTGCGCGAACACGGGCCATCATCCTTTGCCTTTGATTTCGGACGCTATCTGATTGCCGCGTGCGTGATGGCTGCCCTTGTCTGGGCCCTGCGCCGCACAAGCTGGGCCAGCCGCAAGATCCAAGCGCGTGACGCGAGCGCCGCCGATATACGCCGCGAATTCACATCCTCGGTGCAGACCTGCCTTGTCTATATCGGCGTCACCATGCTGACGATCTGGGGCCTGCACCTTGGCGTGCTGCAAAAGATCAATGGCAGCCTTGGGCTGGGCACTGACCTTGCCATTCTGGCCGGGATCATCCTTGCGCATGACGCCTATTTCTACTGGGTGCACCGCGCGATGCACCATCCCCGCCTGTTCAAGACCTTTCACCGCCACCATCACCGCTCGATCACGCCCACACCCTTTGCGGCGTACAGCTTCGCCCTGCCCGAAGCCGTGGTGATGGCAATCTTCGTGCCGATCTGGCAATTGTTCGTGGCGACGCCGGGATGGGTGCTGTTCGCCTTTCTCAATTTCCAGATCATCCGCAACGTGATGGGCCATGCCGGGCTGGAACTGATGCCGCGCTGGTGGCTCTCCACCCCGCTGACAAGCTGGCTCAATTCCACCACGCATCACGATCTGCATCACAGCGGCAAGTTCAACAACAATTACGGCCTGTATTTCACGTTCTGGGACAGGCTGATGGGCACCGAACACCCTGACTATCACGCCATATTCGCCCGCGTGACAGCGAAGCCACCGGTGCGCGAACCGCTTTCAGAACTGGCTTCGTCTCCCGTTCTGTAATCCCTGGCCGGGGCGGGGCCGACCGATGCCACGCTCCGGCCTTTTTCCGGAGAAAATCCGCGGCTAAGTTGCGCTGCGTTCCCCGACAGGACCGGGTTCGGCCCGTACCGGCAAATCGGTTCCCCGCCCTGTTCCTGTTAGGGATGGGAATTCGACAGAACCCGGCTATGATCTTGACGGGGGCTGATTATGGCGAATCGGAACTGCGCGCGTTCAGAGCTTGCATCCACAGGTGCAGCGTGGTTTTTCTTTGTCCTCTCACTTGTTTTTCTGTGTGGAAATCTTGACCGGGCCCGTGCGGCAGCGCCGCAGGTTCGCGTTGCTCTTGTCATTGCCAATTCCGCTTATGTGAATGCCAATATGTTGCCCAATCCGGTCTCGGACGGGCGGCTTATCGCCCGGTCACTGAAGGTCGCCGGGTTTCAGACCGTAACGCTACTTGAGAACCAGAATCGCGCCGGTATGGAGACCGCGTTACGCACGTTCGCCGCTCAGGCAGAACGCGCCCAGGTTGCGCTTGTCTATTTTGCCGGTCACGGCATTGAATATAAGGGCGAAAACTATCTGATACCGGTCGATGCCCGCTTCCAGAGCGATCGCGATCTCGAAGTGGAAGCTGTCAAACTTTCCACGATTGTCAGTCTGAGTGAAGGTGCCAGTCGCTTGCGCATCATTGTCATCGATGCCTGCCGCACACCTCCGCCGATCCGCCGGACGATCGCGACACGAAGCCTTTCAGGCGGCATGGTCGCTCCTCCCGAACCCGAAGGCGAGAGCCTGATCGTTTACAGCGCAAAGGCCGGAACACCCGCGCTTGATGGCGCGGGAGATAACAGCCCCTTTGCGACGTCACTGGCCCGTCGCATTGTCGAACCGGGTCGCGAGATTTCCCTGATGTTCCGTCAGGTGCGGGATGATGTGCTGAAAGCAACGGGCAAGGAGCAAGAGCCGTTTACCTACGGATCACTCTCCAGCCAGGAATTCTATTTCGTCGATCCCCCCAAAAGTGTGGCAGGCGGTCTCGACGTGGAGGCCGAAGCATGGTCGGTATGCCGGGACGCAGCCACCAAAGGGCCGTGCCAAAGTTACCTTGCCAGCTTCGTACGCGGCAAGTTCGCCAGTCTGGCCCGTGCCAGAATTGCCGATCTTGATGGCACGCCATCTCCACAAGGCGTGGCATCATTCAGCGGCACTCGCCCGGCACCGGTAAGCAGTTTTTCTACAAATACCGCGCCTGCGGCTGCGCCAATCCTCTCCCGTATGGAAGCAATCCAGCAGCTTGGGGTCAACGTGCAATCGGCTGACGACCAATCCGGTATTCTTGTGCGATCAGTTTCCCCGAACGGCATCGCCTTTGGGCAGTTGTTCGCCGGGGATGTCATTGTGGGTATCAACTCCGCAGCGCCAACGCGCGGGATATCCGCCGCGCAACAAATCGGCGGCGCGCTTGAATCCGGCTATATCAAGCTGCTTGTGAAGCGCGGCCCTTCCAGCACCCTTGTAATTCTGCGCAAACCCAAATGATGAGGTTTCCGATGCGGCGAATTGGCACTGTTTTGCTTGTGGTGTCGCTCTGCGCGCCCTTGCCTGCAACGGGCAAGAAAATTTCCTATGAAGCCCGCTTCAAGGCAAAATATCCTGCGGTCGTGGATGGCAAGACGGTGGGCGTCCTGAACTTTGAAGGGCGTGATGGCGACAATTTCGGCGCGGCGCTCTCATCGCAATTGCAAACCGCACAACTTGACGGGCGCCCGATCCTTCAGGTCAAAACCCTGGATGGCCTCAATTTTGTAAGCGACGGCAATTTCTCGAAAGCCGAAGTGGCGGCTGCGATCCGCCTTGGCCAGAAACTGGGGGTAAGGCACGTCTTCACCGGCACGGTAATGGCAGCAAGCACGAACGTTACCAACTATACCAACAACGTTTCTGTCTGTGTCGAAAGTTCGGGCCTGTTCAAGTGCAAGCGTTCCGAAAATCGCGCAATTCCCTGCACCAAGGTTGTCGGGCAATATTCGGTGGCACCACGCGCAATTTCGGTTGCGACGGGCACGACGGTCTATTCCGAGGTGATTTCCCGTCAGGGGGAATATTCGATGTGCAACGGGCAGTTGCAAAGCAATTTCAACCTGTTCAGCAAAAAGCCAGCGACCATACCGGTGTCCTCGCCCGAAGCCCTGCTGGCGCAGCTTCGCCAGGACGCGGCAGCGCAGATTCGTGTGCAGGTGGCACCCTATAACATGCCGATTGAAGTGGAATTGAAGGAAAGGGCGCAAGGATTGGCCAAGCCCGATCAGGAGCAATTCTCGAACGCGATCGCGTTTGGCAATGCGGGCCGGATGGATCGCGCGTGCAGCATTTTTGAGACCATGGGCGCCAATCCCGCCAATCAGGCCAACATATCCCTGTTGTTCAACCTGGGCGTTTGCCAGGAAGTGCTGTTGCCCGACGAACCTGGCGCCGCTCTGGAATATTACGCCAAGGCCGATCAGTATCTTTCCAAGCCGGACAAGATGATTTCGGACGCATTCCTTCGCATGAAAAAGCAGGTGGGCGAAAAACGCGGCATCGGGCAGTAAGGCTCAGCCAAACGCAAACCCCGATATGGCGGTTTGCAGCACCAGTTCCCCGAACTGCTGCTGCCCAACTGACGGCGAAGCGCCTGCGGCCACCATCAGGGGCAGCAGATGTTCCTCGCGCGGATGGGAGAATGTGCCGCCGGGTGCCTGTTTCCATTCCGCCAGCAGCGCGGCCCGCTCCTCTGGTGCTGACTCTGCTGCCGCCTTCAGCCACGCATCAAAGTCCCGGGACAAAGCCGTGGCGCGCGGATCGCCATAGGCGCGCATATTGTGGAAGCTCATGCCCGATCCGATGATCAGCACGCCTTCTTCCCGCAGCGGAGCCAGAGCCTTGCCCGCCGCGATATGCAACGCCGGATCAAGGCTGCGATCCAGCGACATTTCCACAACCGGAATGGCGCCCTCAGGGAACGCGACCTTCAGCGGCACAAACACGCCGTGATCGAGCCCGCGATCCACGTCGATCGACGCGGTCAGGCACGCCGCCCGCAACAGCCCTGCGGCGCGCGCGGCCAGTTCTGGGGAACCCGGCGCGTCATAGCGCAGCGCATATGTGTGGGGCGGGAAGTTGTAATAATCATAGATCAGGCCCGGCTGCGCATTGCCGGTAAAGGCAAAGCCCTCCGTTTCCCAATGCGCGGAAACAAGCAAAATGGCACGGGGTGTTTCCGGCAGCGTACCCGGCAGGGCCTTCAGATAGGTTTCCATCCCTGCCCACAATCCGCCCGGATCATCCATGAAAAAGCAGGGGCCGCCGCCATGCGGGATGTACAGGCTGGGTTGGCGATTGTGTGTCATTACCACGAGATAGTGCGCCCCGCATGGGAAACAACCACACCCTTCCCGTGACGCGCCATTGCCCCTAGAGGCTGGCGCATGTCTGTCCGCGTCGCCGATCCTGTGTCCGAACTCCAGCGCGTGTTCGGCTTTCCCGAATTTCGCGGCGTGCAGCGGCAGGTGGTGGACCGGGTGCTGGGCCGGGAACGGACGCTGGCGGTGATGCCCACCGGTGCAGGCAAATCGCTTTGCTACCAGTTGCCCTCGGTGATGTTTGAAGGGACGTGCATTGTCATATCCCCCCTGATTGCGCTGATGCACGATCAGATGCGGGCCGCCACGGCTGTCGGCATCCGCGCCGCAACACTGACATCCATGGACGAGAATCGCGCCGAAACCATTGACCGTTTCTGCCGGGGGGATCTTGATCTTCTCTATGTCGCGCCCGAACGCGCCTCAGGGCAGGAGTTTCGCGGGCTGTTGCGCGAAGCCCGGATTTCGCTGTTCGCGATTGATGAGGCGCATTGTGTTTCGGAATGGGGGCATGATTTCCGCCCGGACTACCGCCTGCTCCGCCCGCTGATGGACGATTTCCCCGATGTCCCCCGGCTGGCGCTGACCGCCACGGCAGACGCCCATACGCGGGGCGACATATTGGCGCAGCTCGGCATTCCGGTGGGCGGGATGATCGTTTCGGGCTTTGACCGGCCCAATATCCGCTACGCCATTACCCCGCGCTCGGGCACCACCCAGCAGATTGCCGATCTGGTAACGGCCACGCCCGGCGCGGGGATCGTCTATGTCCAGTCGCGCAACGGCACCGAGGTTCTGGCAGACAAGCTGCAAAAGACCGGGCGGCCCGTGCGTGCCTATCATGCCGGGCTGGATGCGGATATCCGCCGCCGCAACCAGCATGATTTCGTCGAGAGCGAAGATATGGTCATGGTGGCGACCGTCGCCTTCGGCATGGGGATTGATAAGCCCGATGTGCGTTTCGTGGCGCATGCGGGCCTGCCCAAATCGATCGAAGCCTATTATCAGGAAACCGGCCGTGCGGGCCGTGATGGCGATCCGGCGGCGGCGCATATGTTCTGGGGCGCGGACGATTTTGCGCGCGCGCGGCAATGGCTGCGCGATGTGGAGGAAAGCCGCCTGCCCGGCGAACGCGCACGGCTCGCGTCGCTGGGCGCGCTGGTGGAAACGGGGGGATGCAGGCGTGCCGTGTTGCTCCGCCATTTTGGCGAGACCCCGCCCGAGGCTTGTGGCAATTGCGACAATTGCCTGAACCCGCCCAAGGCGATGGACGTCAGCGAAACTGCGCGCAAATTCCTGTCCGCCGTCTATCGCACCGGGCAGAGCTTTGGCGTTGGCCATCTGGAAAATGTGCTGACCGGCGTCAGCGACGAACGCACGGTAAAGCTCGGCCATGATCTCCTGTCCGTATTCGGGATCATCTCGCGCGAGGAAGCCCAACTCATCAAGCCCGTGGCTAGGTCACTGCTGCTGAAAGACGCGCTGCGCACGTCTGAACATGGCGGGCTGATGTTCGGACCGGAAGCCAAGGCGATCCTGAAGGGGGAACAGGCCGTGTCGCTTGTCATCACGCCCAAGCGCGAAAAGCGGCGGCGCACAGGGCGCGACGGAGACAACACCCCCAATCCTGTCGGTGATCCGCTGTTCGAGGCATTACGGGCCAAACGCCGCGAGCTGGCGCTGGAAGCCGGCGTGCCGCCCTATGTGATTTTCCACGATTCCACCCTGCGCGACATGGCGGGCATCCGCCCCAAATCCCTGCGCGACATGGCCCTGATCAGCGGCATCGGCGCGAGGAAGCTGGAAGCCTATGGGGACGCGTTTGTGGAGGTGATTCGGAGCGTGGGGGGGTAGGATTGTTCGATTTTGGATGCGATATCGCATATCCCGTCCATCCTGAGTAGGGGCTGAGCTTGTCGAAGACCCGTAGCGAAGGACGTGCACCGGCCCTTCGCTACGCGCTTTCGACTTCGCTCAATCGCTACTCAGGATGAACGGAAAGGTGCTCATCCACCCCTATCCCCCAGCCGCCTCCAGCGCTTCCAGCCGCTCCACTTCCTCCCGGTAGGGACGGATCGCCTTGTACATCAAGAAGGTCGCCAGTGGCAGCAACAGGCAGGCCGTGATCAGCATCGCTTTCCACAGATCCTTGTCCACGCCGATGAAAATATCCTGCACCCGCCCGACAAACCAGCTCCCCATCGCGCCGAAAAAGGTGAACATGAACAGATAGATGGCGGTCACCTGACCGCGCATGTCATTGGGGGCCACCCGCTGCACAGCGGCGTTCTGGGGCACGGCTCCCGCCAGCCCGAACATCCCGCTAACGCCGAACGCGACCATCGACCCCCAGCCGGTCGGCATCAGCATCGCGGCAATTGAGGTAATCGTAGTTCCGACAAAACAGAGACAAGCCGCGCGGACATTGGCATCCTTGTGCGTCTTGGCGAGCCATTCGACGAGCACCGCGCCCAACACCAGCCCGGAAAGCGATCCGACCAGAATGGTGACGCCAAGCGCAGCCCCGATCTGCTGCTCGTTCCAGCCAAATGTGCGGATCATGAAGGGCACCCGCCAGAATTGCAGGCCGAAGACCTCTACCGCGCTCAGCGCCAGCGCCCCAAACAGGGGATAATAGACTCTCGGCTTGGCATTGATTGCCCGCAGCGCGTCAAAACCCATAAAGGTCAGAATACGGCGACCAAGCGGGGCATCCTTGGGCACGTGCGGCGCATCCGGGGCAGGCGCAAGGCGGATTGGCTCCCTGACGGTCAGAAACAGCAGCGCCACCAGCAGGCTGGGCAGGCCCATCCAGATCAGGATCCATTGCCACCCCCGGATTGTCAGCCCCAGAAACTGGCTTGCCCCCCAGCCCGCCGTCATCATCACCAGCGTGCCGCCGATCATCGGCCCCAGCGTTGTGCCGCCGATAAAGCCGAATTGCAGCAGGGCGAAAGCGCGGGTCAGCTTTTTGGGCGGGAACGCGTCTGCCAGCAGCGAATAGGAAGACGGCGCATGGGCCGATCCGCCTGCCGCCAGAAACACCCGGCTGCCGATAAATTGCCCGAAAGACTGCGCCAGACCGCCAAGGGAAATGATGACACCCACAATCGCGGCCCCGCCCGCCAACACATATTTCCGGGGATAAATGTCCGCCAGCCGCGCCAGGGGAATGCCGACAAACAGATAGCAGATAATGCCGGCAGGCCCGGCCAGAAAGCCAAGCTGGGAATCAGTCAGCCCGAAATCATGCTTGATGCGCTCCGCCAGCATCCCGAACGTGACCGCGTCGAAAAAGGTAAGGAAGGTCGCCAGGACGATCACGAACAATGCCCAATAGGCTGATGCCGAAGACGGCCATTGTCGCCCCCCTGTTTCCCGTGCCTCAGCGACCGCTGGCGCGCTTCCCGTCCCGTGCATGATCTCTCCTTTTATTTGTATGTGAGACTAACAATTTTCCACCGCTTGAAAAGCCCTTTTGACGGCGTCCCTGCCCGCGCGCTTGCAACCGCCCATGCCATGCGCCATTTGCGGCGGGGAGGGAGACAGCGATGTTCAGGATGATCGATGAAACGCTGCTGGTATCGCCACAGATTTCCGTAACGGAAATCGAAGCGGCCAAAGCGCTTGGTGTCACGCTGGTGATCAACAACCGCCCTGAAGGTGAGTCGGATGACCAGACACCGGGGGCCGAAATCGAAGCGGCAGCGCGCGCGGCAGGCATCGCCTATGTCGCGATACCGGTTACCCATTCCGGCTTTTCCGAAGCACAGGTGGCTGCCATGTCTGCCGCACTGGAGGGAGCGGCGGGCAAGACGCTTGCCTATTGCCGGTCGGGTACGCGTTCCACCCTTCTCTGGGCGCTGTCGCAGGCAGCGTCAGGCGCGGATGCGGACAGCCTGTCGGCCAAGGCTGCGCAGGCAGGTTATGATCTGTCCCCGATTACGCCCCTTATGGATATGCTCCGGGCGCGCGCATGAACCCGCTGATCCAGCTTGGCGCGTCGCTGGTGGCGATCCTCGGCCTTGCCCTGCTGTCCCGCTGGCTGGGCCTGGGCGGCGATGTGCGGATACGCGACGCGGATCATGCCCGGCAACTGGCCAATGAAGCCGTCTTTGGCTTCACCCCTGTCGATATGGCACTTGATCGCGCGGGCATCGGGGCGCTGATGAAGGACGCCGAGGGTCGCCAGTTGCTGCTGCGCCGCCACGGCGCGCATTTCGTCGGCCGCGTGCTTGATCCGAACGTCGAAGCCCGGCTTGACCAGAATTTCCTGACGCTTGGCACCGGCGAAAAAACCTTCGGCAGCATTACCCTCAATCTGGGGGACAAGGCGCAATATTGGGCAGCAGGCCTAAGGCATTTGCGTCATGAATGAGCTGCCCAACCCTGTCACATTTGCCATTCCGGTCTTCATCGCGCTGATCGTTGTGGAGATGTTCTGGGCGAAACGCCGCGCGCCGGAAAAATATGAACCGAAGGACACGCTGTCTTCGCTCGCGTTCGGGCTGGGCAGCAACGTCGCGGGCTTGCTGACGGGCGCAATCGCCGTCGCAATTGGCATCTGGTGCTACCAGTTCCGGCCCTTCACAATTCCGTTTAGCTGGTGGGCCTGGCCTTTGTGCTTTGTGCTCGACGATCTGGCCTATTACGCCTTCCACCGCACCGCGCACCGTGTCCGCTTTTTCTGGGCGAGCCATGTCAACCACCATTCCAGCCAGCATTACAACCTGTCCACCGCCCTGAGGCAGACCTGGACGGGCTTTCTGGCAATCAATTTCATCTTCCGCCTGCCGTTGCTGTTTATCGGATTTCCGCCGGAAATGGTCGCCTTTGTGGGCGGGATCAACCTGATCTACCAGTTCTGGATTCACACCGAAGTGATCGGGCGGATGCCGCGCTGGTTTGAGGCCGTGATGAACACGCCCAGCCACCACCGCGTCCACCACGCCACCAACCCGCGCTATCTCGACGCCAATTATGCCGGCGTGTTCATCATCTGGGACAGGATGTTCGGCAGCTTTGTTCCCGAAGTGGATGAAGAGCCGATCCGGTACGGAATTGTCAAGCAACTGGGGAGTTTCAACCTGCTCTGGGGCGTGTTCCACGAATGGATCGGAATCGCCCGCGATCTGTGGCGCGCGCCCTTCGGCTCGAAGCTCGGCTATCTCTTCGGGCCGCCCGGCTGGAGCCATGATGGCAGCCGGGATACGAGCGAGACTCTCCGCGCACGGTGGGAAGAAACGCGTCAGGAAAGCACACCGAGTATCCTGAGTAGCGATTGAGCGAAGCTGAAAGCGCGTATCGAAGGGCCCTTCGATACGGGTCTTCGACAAGCTCAGCCCCTACTCAGGATGGACGGAATGGGAGAGCATTGGTGGAATTTGACATCATCGTCGTCGGTGGCGGATCGGGCGGCAGTGCGGCAGCGGGTCGCCTTGCCGAAGGCGGAAAATACAGCGTGTGCCTGATCGAAGCAGGCGGGAACAACACCGATATCCGCGTCCGCGCGCCAGGCCTGTTTCCCTTTTTGCCCAAATCGACCAACTGGGCTTTCGAAACCCTGCCACAGCCCGGCCTGAATGGCCGCACCGGGTATCAGCCGCGCGGCAAGGGACTGGGCGGTTCCTCCGCGATCAACGCGATGGTCTATATCCGGGGCTGTGCCTGGGATTATGACAATTGGGCGGCGCTGGGGTGCGATGGCTGGGCTTACGCTGATGTTTTGCCCTGGTTCAAACGATCCGAAGGCAATGTGCGGGGTGGCAATGATTTTCACGGCGGCGATGGCCCGCTCACTGTCAGCGATCTCGATTGTCCCAATCAGGGCAGCCTCGATTTTGTTGAAGCCGGCGCATCGCTCCAGATCCCGCGCAACGATGATTTCAATGGCGCGCGTTTCGAAGGCATCGGCCTGTATCAGGTGACGCAGCGCGGCGGCGAACGCTGGACGTCCGCCCGCGCCTATGTCGCACCGGCCAGGGCGGCAGGAATGCTCCATGTCGAAACCGGCACTTTGGTCGAAAAGGTCATTTTCGAAAATGGTCGCGCCGTGGGTGTGGCCATCCGAAAAGGCAATGCCCGCAAGGTCATCCGCGCGCGGCGCGCCGTCATTCTGGCGGGCGGCGTGTTCGGCACCGCGCAGACCCTGATGCTCTCCGGTATCGGCCCGGCAGAGCATCTGACCGCGCACGGCATTCCGGTGCTGGTCGATCGCCCGGCCGTGGGCAGCAATCTTCAGGATCATATTGATTATGTCGCCGGCTTTGAAACGGGCGGCGATGTGTTCAGCGGTTCCAACCTGAAAACGATCATCCGCACTGCGGGCGCGCTGTTCCGCTGGCTGCGCACCCGCACAGGGCCAATGACGACCAACTATGCCGAAGCGGGCGGCTTTATCAGATCATCGCCCGATGTGGACGTGCCTGATCTCCAGCTCCATTTCGTGCCGGCCATCCTTGAAAATCACGGACTGGAGAAAGTGAAGGAAGCAGGCTTTTCCGGCCATGTCTGCGTGCTGCGGCCCGAAAGCCGGGGAACGGTGCGGCTGGCCAGCGCGGATCCGGCAGTTGCGCCGCTTATCGATCCGGGCTTTTTCAGCGATGGCCGCGATATGGATGTGATGAAAAAGGGCGTCCGCCTGCTAACCCGCATCCTTACCGCACCCCCGCTCAGCCGGCACGGCGGCACGGACCGCCACCCGGTTCCGCAGGATGACGATGCCGCGCTGGAACAGATGATCCGCAACCGCGCCGACACGGTGTATCACCCCGTCGGCACCGCACGGATGGGCAATGACGCGGATGCCGTATGCGATCCCCGGCTCCGCGTGCGCGGCGTCGAAGGGCTCTATATCGCCGATGCTTCGGTGATGCCGCGGCTGGTTTCGGGCAATACCAACGCGCCCTCGATCATGATCGGGGAACGCTGTGCCGATTTCGTGAAGACAGACCTCGCGGCGCCGTCTCCCGCTCCGGGCTGACGGCCCCGGATCGGCAAACGGTTCCCGTGACGGGCTGGCCGGTCATCAGTGCGATTGACTGTATCCCTGCACGCTGCGATTATCCCGCCAATCCGAGCCGCAATTTGCCAGAACCCACCTGGCCGTTGCCGCAGGCGGGCCCCGCAAGAGGGCAGGGAGGCGATCCTATGGGGTCGCGTCAAAAGGGAGACAATGGACAAGAGTCTGGATCAGCCGCACCATCTGCGTGCACAGATGCTTCCCCATCTCGAAGCGGCGCTGGCGCTGGCGGATCAGGCCGGACTGTTGCTGGAAGGGGCGCGTATCGCCCACATCATCGACACGCTTCACGATCTGCAGACAGAAGCGCCGCAATCGCGTTCAGATAGCGCGACATCACGGCGCTGGCATCCTCGGTCAGCCTGGCCTGCATGATCTGGCCCAGCGCCGTTTTTTCCGTCGCCGCCAGACCCGCATCGTCAAGATACTGAACATACCGCGCGACCGTGGACGCGCGAAGGCCCACCGCTTGCGGAATGGCGGACACATTCGCCCATCCATAGAGATCCTGCCCCAGAAAAATATGCAGCAGGATCTTTACCGCGACATGTTCCATGCCCGGATAGGCCTTGAAGCAGGTGCGGCGGATCCGGTTGATCTCGGCCAACTGCCGTGCCACCACAATGGCACCCGAAAGAGGCGGCTCATCAAAATTGCCAGCCATCCGCACATGAGACGCGCAATTCATAGCCCGGTCTCCTAGAAACGAACCTGCTCTTGCCGATCTCACCCGATATTCTGATTGTTCGCAGAGTGAACCTGTTCGCCAGCGCGAATGCAAGCGATTTGTCAGCCCGGCACAAGCGCGTGACGCGCCCGCCCGCTCCCCGCGCTGCCTCGCCGACAAAAACTGGCGGCACCGCGACCAAACGGTGCCGCCAGCCCTCGTTTGCGCCTGAAAGGGGCAATTTGGTGCGAGTTGATTTTGGGGAACAATTCGCAAAGGATATAACGGCTTTTGAAAGGGCAGTTTTAGCCCCTTGTTGCGCATTGCCGCAAATGGTGCGCCCCGCCGTCAAGGCCGCTGCATGATGCACTTCGGGGGCATGTGGGTGCAGCCCGCATCCAAAATTCGACACCGGATGGGACTTTCCCACGTTTGGCGCGTTTAGACCTTGATCAGAAATGGCAATTCGAGAAAACAAGATGGTCGGACTGAACGAGGAATCGCCCGAAACGCTGGAAAACGGACCTGTCGTTCACGACCGGCACAACAACGCACGCAAGGAAAAACGTGTGGACGTCTGGTTTGACGGCCCGACGCTTCGGGAACCTGGCGGTTCCCCGATGCAGGTTAAGCTTCATGATCTGTCATCAGGCGGCTTTCGCACGTCCTGGCCCTATACACTCCGCAAGGGAGCAACTGTCTGGTTGAAAATTCCCGGTCTGGAGGCGCTGGAAGCCAGGGTCGCCTGGCACGAGAATTTTCAGATCGGGTGCAGCTTCACGCAGCCCCTTCATCCTGCGGTCCTTAACGCAGTCGTCCGCAAGATCGCTGCGCAATAAATCTCCGAGCGCCCAAAAGACGCATCTCACCCGCTCCCTCGCCGGCATCTATCGAGTCCCTGACCACGCGATCAAAACCGGGAATGGCTTCCGCAGCTATATAAACATTTGTTTCATAGGGACATTTTTGGTGAGCCCTGCTGGATTCGAACCAGCGACCTACTGATTAAAAGTCAGTTGCTCTACCGACTGAGCTAAGGGCCCGAACCGTGCGGGAGCCTCCCCCTAGGGATGGGCGCGCGGGTGGTCAAGCCGGGTTAGAACAGGCGGAGCTGCGCACCCTGGGGCGGACGGAACAGGTCTGTGCGCAACTCCGTCCGCACCCGGTTGAGGCCGTGGCGTGCGCAGGCGATGCGGAACCGGGTGCGGATCAGGTCTGCCCAGGGGCCGCTCCCGCGCATTCGGGTGAAGAAACCGGCATCATTATCCCGGCCTTCGCGGATCGACTGGATCATCGCCATCACCTTGCCCGCCCGCGCAGGATAATGCGCGTCCAGCCAATCCCGGAACAGGGGCGCGACTTCGTGCGGCAGGCGGATCGGGATAAAACTGGCGGTTATGGCCCCTGCCCCTGCCCCGCGCGCGAGAATCGCTTCAATCTCATGATCGGTGATGGCCGGAATGATCGGCGCGACATTGATATGCGTGGGGATCCCCGCTTCGGCGAGCGCACAGACCGCTGCCAGCCGTTTTTCGGGATGCGGCGCGCGCGGTTCCAGGCTGCGATGCGTGGCGGGATCAAGCGACGTCACCGAAATCGCCACAGCCACCAGCCCCCTGGCCGCCATTGGTGCCAATATATCCAGATCGCGCACCACCCGGTCTGACTTGGTGGTGATTGTCAGCGGATGCCCCGTTTCCGCCATCACTTCCAGCAAGGCGCGCGTGATCCGCCAGCGGCCTTCAATCGGCTGATAGGGATCGGTATTGGTGCCCAGCGCAATGGGCGTGGGCGCATAGCCGCGCTTCATCAGTTCCGCCCTGAGCAGATCGGGGGCATCGGGCTTGGCAAACAATTTGCTTTCGAAATCCAGCCCCGGCGAAAGATCATGAAAGGCATGGCTGGGCCGCGCATAGCAATAGACACAGCCATGTTCACACCCGCGATAGGGATTGATCGAGCGGTCAAACAGAATGTCGGGGGAAGTATTGCGGGCAATGATGGTCTTGGGATGCTCCACTGTCACTGTGGTGCGCAGCCGGGGCGTTTCCCCGTCAATCTCCCCGCGCGCATCCAGCCAGTCCCCGTCTGCTTCGCGTGCTTTCAGGTTGAAGCGCGTGGGCGTGGCATTGGCAGGCGCGCCACGGCCGGGACTCAGGTCAGTGAAGGAAGCAGGCATGCGGCAAATGTGCCACATAAACGGAACAGGTCAAGAACAAAATTAAAAAACTTAACAAGCCATGCCCTCATATCCGGTCAGGAACCTCCGCTTCAGACCATTCCCACGGCGTTTCCTCCGGCGCGAACTGGCGCTCCGGCGGAATCCATCCCCCTTCGGGTTCGAAACTGCCCTGCCAGGTCGGCTCCCCCCGTGTGATCGGTATAAAGACTTCCGAAAGATCGTCGGCTGTCCCGCGGATCTCCCGCTTGCGCGCGGCGCAGGCTGCCAGGGTCGCGGCAATTTCGGCCTCCGCCTCGGCGTCAAGGGAGACACCGGCAAAGCGGTCGATCACGGCAGCGGCAGCTCCGGGATCGGCGGCCTGCCCACTGCCGCGTGCAACTTTGGTCTGCACCGTCATGCTGCCGGCCTCCGCCGCCACGTCCCCGCCCGCTTCGCTGGTGCCCGCCTGCGCGCGGGCATAGGTGACCGTAACCCGCCGCCCGTCACTATCCTGCCCATATTGGCGCAGCAGGAACATCAGCAGGCGATCACTGAACTTCCGGCGATAGCCCTTGAGTTCCCCCCGCACGAACACGGGTTCGAGCTGGCCTTCCACTGCACGTTCAAACGCCACATCCTTCAGATGGGCCAGCCCGCATTCCAGCGCCGCATCCCAAGCCTTGCGGAATTCCCCGCCCTGGGGATGATTGCGCAACTGGTAACAGCTAACCGGCGACATATTCACTTCCTGCGCGGCCCGCCGCACACTCGCCGTTTCGGCCAGCGCCTCGATAAACGCCTTTTGCCGACCGGGACTCCAGCCATTTGGCTGGATAAGCTTGCGCGGCACAGGGGCAAAATCGGTCAGTCCTGCGGGTTTGTGATCAGCGATGGGGAGAAGGGATGTATCAGTCATATACGCAGAGAAGCAGTGAAAATCCTACATGTCAAATAGATTCTTCATTTATCATCCTATTTGGTTATTTTGCAGCCGCGAAATCCGTCTTGCCCCGGCGGTCCGGTAAGCCTAGATTTACCGCATGAATGCACAGACGAAAATGTCGGTCAAGGGCCAGGTTGTGATCCCGAAAGATGTGCGCGATGCGCTCAACTGGGGCGAAAGGCTTGAACTTGAGGTGGTGGCAGGCACCAACAGCATCACACTGAAACCCCGCGCACGTCCGCGCAAGACGATCACATGGGAAGAGTTTCATCAGATCGTCAAGCCGCATGAAGGTCCTGCGATTCCGGAGTCGGAATGGGAAGAAGGCATTGCCGAAATGTTTCGCCGGGAATGGCGCTGATACCTGGTGAAGGCTGTTGATACCAACTTCCTGATCCGCTCATTCGTGCGCGATGATGCCGCACAAACCTTGATTGCTGACAGGGAACTCGAAACCGGATCAATTCTCGTCACGCACACCGTGCTGATGGAAACCGAATGGGTGTTGCGCAGCATCTACAAATGGCCGCGCGCGCGGATCAATCAGGCCTTTGTTGCGCTGCTGGTGATTGACAATGTGACTGCCGATGATGCGGACATGCTGGAATGGGCGTTGGAACGACACGCCGCCGGGGCCGATTTCGCGGACATGATCCACCTCGCCATCGCGCGCAAAGCCGAAGAATTTGTGACGTTTGATACGCGTCTGTCCCGGCTGGCCGGACGGATGGCGTTACCGGTGCGGGTGGCAGTGGGCGGTTAGGCTTCGTCCCGCCAGCAGCAACACGCGTATCCCTAACCGGCGCGTGAAAGGCCAGTTTCCTACCGCTCCATCAGCCTTGGCATGAGTTCGACGAAATTGCAGGGCCGGAACCGGCTGTCCAGTTGGTGCACCAAAATGTCGTCCCAGCCATCCTTCACCGCGCCAGTCGATCCCGGCAGCGCAAAGATATAGGTGCCGTGGGCCACCACGGCGCAGGCGCGGGACTGGATGGTGGACGTGCCGATCTTGGCATAGCTGAGCCAGCGGAACAATTCGCCAAAGCCCGGAACATCCTTGCCGCCGAGCGCCGCCAGCGCTTCGGGAGTCACATCCCGCCCGGTCACCCCAGTGCCGCCAGTGGTAATGACGCAATCAACCGCCGCATCTTCGCACCAGCGGTGAAGCAGCGCGACAATATCGTCCGCATCATCTTTCAGCAGCGCGCGTTCGGCAAGGATATGGCCAGCGCCCTCAAGGCGCGCCACCAGCGCGTCGCCGGATTTGTCCTCGGCAAGCGTGCGGCTGTCAGAAACGGTAAGCACAGCGATGCGGACGGGCGTGAAGGCCCGATCGGGATCAATCGGCACTGCGCAGCGCGCCGCCAGCGTTCAGGCGCACGGCCGTCGCGCCGGGCAAGCCGGGGAAGCGGGGCCACATGCCCTGGGACAACGCGGCAAGGCTGGTGGCAGGCATTCCGGCCTGCATCTTGTACATCCAGTAATTGCGCAGCACCGTCGCCACATAGGCGCGGGTTTCCCAATACGGGATGGATTCGATGTAAAGCAGCGGATCACCATTATCGCGCGTGCGCAAATTCCATTCACCCACCGGCAGCGGGCCGGCATTATAGGCGGCAATCACCTTGGGCAGCAGGCCGCCGGTTTCGTTCATGTCGCGCAGCCGCTCGATAAAGCGCTGGCCATATTCCATGTTGACGGACGGATCGGAAAGCGAACCCACTTCGCTGTCCCCGCGCAGCCGGGCCATTGCCGCGGCCGTGCCGGGCAGCACCTGCATCAGCCCGCGCGCGCCCGCATGGCTTGTTACATTGGTGCGGAACTGGGATTCCTGAAGGCAATGGGCAAAGACCAGATCACGATCCACCCTCCAGCCGCCCACGGGCTGCCAGCCTTTGGGCGCGGGGTAGCGCGCCGTGACAGCCGCGGTCGCGCCTGCCGGGCCGTTATGGGCCAGCCACAACTGGGTTGCAGGCAGATCCATCCGCCCGGCAATCGTGGCGAGCGCGGCATGATCGCGGGCGTCACCAATACGCGCCTGCCAGCGGATCAGTTCGTCCGCCAGATCCATCTGGCCGATTTCGGCAAGCGCCAATGCCGCGCGGACATTGCTGCGCTTTTCCACGCCACCCAGCACTGACTGGTCAATCGGGCGTGCCTTGAGGCCCAGCCGTTGCAGGGCGAGCAGCCCGTAAAAGGTTTCGGTCTGGCGTGCGGCAGCGCGCAGGCGGGTTTCGACCCGTTCGGGATGCCCCGCTGCCATATCCGCGCGCGCGGCCCAGAACTGGCCTGCCGCCATCATTTCCGCGTCCGACGAGCGCCGGGCCACCGACGCGAATCTGTCAGATGCGGCAGCATAGTCAGCCTGACGCCAGGCCGCGAGGCCGGACACCCAATCGGCTTGCGCAGCGAAATCACCAGTGCCTGTGGAGGCGATGGCAGCCAGCTTGCGGGCCGCAGTGTCATCACCAGTCAGATAATAGCTCCAGGCGATGCGGTGCTGCCACTGAGTCAGCGTATCCGGATCAAGCGCGTCCTTCGCGTCGATCAGCGCCTCTTCGGCGTCATTGGGGCGGTCATCCTTGAGCAGCGGCACGATCCGGTCGGCAAGCGCCACGCCTTTGGCCTCAGATCCGGCAACCTTGCCGCGGCGCGGGGCGGAACCCAGCCAGTTCAGCTCCTGCGCTGCAGGCAGAAGGGGCAACGCTTCAACGCCGCGCGCCTTGGCCAGCGCCACAAGCGCACGCGCCTGTGGCAGTTCGGGGGCCTTTTCGGCAAGCGCGGCCAGCATCGCACCGTCAACCTTGGGTGATCCCTTGGCGAGATAGAGTTCGGCGCGCGCGACATTGTGAAGCGGGCCTTCGGGCATGGCATCTAGCCTGGCCGCTGCGTCAGTCCAGCTATCTGCTTGAATCAGGGCGAAAATTTCTTTGTACATCGCCCGCGCATTGGGGCCGAGCTGCGCCGCATAGGCTTGCGTGGCAACCGCCGCCGGTGCGGTCGCCTGGGCCGGCGCACCAGCAGCCGTGGCAAGCAGGGCAGAAACAATCAGGCCGGTTTTGAAGCGCACGCGTTATAATCCTTCGATCAACATCTGCATCTCTTCCCAGACCCGGCGTTTCAGCGTTGCGCTTCTCACGAGCAGGCGGGGATGCAGGCTGGCTACGGCCTCGACCGTGCCGCCACTGTGGTTAAAGAAGTGTTTACGACCGCGCGCTTCGGCGAGTTCCATCCCCAGGATCGCACGGCTCGCCGCTTCGCCCATGATCCACAACCGTTTGGGTTTCACCAGCGCGATGTGATGCGCGGCGATTTCGCCCAGCCGCTTTTCATGTTCGCGCGCGATCCGGCCGGTCGGCACGGGCCCGGGCGCTAGCGCTGCCAGGCAAATGGTTTCGCGGCTGATCATCGTCGCCTCGGACGTTTCCTTGCTTGCCGCCAGCAGCATCCGGTCAAACATCTGGCCCGCGTCCCCCGAAATGAGGCGGCCTTCGGCCACATCATCGCGTTCCGGCAGATCGATCAGCGCCATGATCCCGCTGCTGCCATCGCCCGACGGCGCCAAACGGCGCGACGCGGGTCCGGCATCGGGGATTGCGTCGGTTGTCATCCACCACGGGCCAAAACCCGCGAGCGTATCTGGCAGAGCGGCGATGGCCGCCGCTTCCACTGGCGGCACGGGCGCTGCCTTGGCCGCTTTCCCGCGCTCAAGCCAGGGAACGGGAACCTCATCCACGAGCGCGTCAACGCCTGCATCGGCCCACCATGCCAGCAGGCTGGCGACATCGCGCGCGGGAATCATGGTTGCAGCTTCGGGCATGGAGCGCGATAGAGGCGCTGTCAGCCTGTGCGGTCAAGCACAGGTGCTTGCCAAACTGGCAAAGCGAAAGCATGGCACGATGATACGAACGGGGATGAACGGAGCAGAGGGATGAGTGAACGGGAATCGATGCCCTATGATGTGGTGATCGTAGGCGGTGGTCCGGCAGGGCTGGCAGCGGCGATTCGCCTGAAACAGATCAATGCGGATCTTTCGGTCTGCATCCTGGAAAAGGGGTCTGAAATCGGCGCACACATATTGTCCGGCGCGGTGGTCGATCCCAAGGCGCTGAACGAACTGATTCCCGATTGGAAGGAACAGGGCTGCCCGATGGCGGAAACGCCCGTTACGGACAATTGGCACTGGGTGCTTTCCGCCACGAAGAAGTTTCCCCTGCCGCATTTTGCGATGCCGCCCTTGCTGAGCAATCACGGCAATTACACCGGCAGCCTCGGCAATCTGTGCCGCTGGTTGGGCGGGCAGGCCGAAAATCTGGGCGTGGAAATCTTCCCAGGCTTTCCGGCGGCCGAAATTCTCTACAATGACAATGGCTCGGTAAAAGGCGTTGCCACGGGCGATATGGGCGTGGCGCGCGATGGCAGTCACAAGCCCGATTACCAGCCCGGCATGGAACTCCACGCCAAATACACGCTGTTTGCCGAAGGCGCGCGCGGGCATCTGACCAAACAGCTCAAGGCGAAATATGATCTGGAGGCTGATTGCCAGCCGCAAGTCTATGGCATCGGCATGAAAGAACTGTGGGACATCAAGCCTGAGAATCACCACCCCGGCCGCGTGATCCACACCCAGGGCTGGCCGATGAGCGAAAGCGACGAATGGGGCGGTGCCTTCCTGTATCATCAGGCGAACAATCAGGTCGCTTTGGGTTTCGTCGTCGCCCTCGATTACAAGAATCCGCACGTCTATCCGTTCGAAGAATTCCAACGCTGGAAAACCCATCCTGAAATTGCCAAAATCCTCGAAGGCGGCAGGCGCGTGTCCTATGGCGCGCGCGCGATCAATGAGGGCGGATGGCAATCCGTGCCAAAGCTTGCCTTCCCCGGCGGTGCGCTGATCGGCTGTTCGGCAGGTTTTGTGAATGTGCCGCGGATCAAGGGCAGCCACACCGCGATGAAATCCGGAATGCTGGCCGCTGAAAGCCTTGCCGCCGCCATCGGCGCAGGCCGTGAGCATGACGAAGTGGCAGATTATCAAGCGAGTCTCAACGAAAGCTGGATCGCCAAGGAGCTGAAGCTCGTCCAGAATGCCCAGCCTGCCATTGCCAAGTTCGGCGGCGATTATGGCACGATCATCGCAGGCACGGACATGTGGATGCGGACGCTGAAAATCGGCCTGCCCGTCACGATGAAGCATCACACCGATGCGTCGGCCATCCAGCGCAAGGATCTGTTTGCGCCCATCGCGTATCCCAAGCCCGATGGCGTGCTGAGCTTTGACCGGCTGTCCTCCGTGTTCCTCTCCAACACCAATCATGAGGAAGATCAGCCCTGCCATCTGCAACTGGCCGATCCCGATGTGCCGATCACCGTCAACCTTGTGCTCTATGACGCGCCGGAAACGCGGTATTGCCCGGCGGGCGTGTACGAAATTGTCGGCAAGGAAGAGGGCAACCCCCGCTTGCAGATCAACGCGCAGAATTGCGTCCATTGCAAAACCTGCGACATCAAGGATCCGACCCAGAATATCACCTGGGTAACGCCGGAGGGCGGCGGTGGCCCCAATTATCCGAACATGTAGCCTTGCCCTGATTCTGGCGCTGGTGCCTGCTGACGTGCAGGCAGCCGTGCCGTCTCCGCTCAAAAGTTATGCGCGCGCGCGCCTCGCGGATTCGGATGGCGCAAGCGAAGAAGCCGTGTCGGCCTATGCCGAAGCGCTGATTGGAACGCCGGACGACACAAATGTTGCCGCGCGCGCCTATCGCGAAGCTGTGGCGAGTGGTGACAAAAGGCTGGCCATCCGGTCCGCCGAATTGCGTGACGCCGCCAACGCCGCGCCGCCAGATGCGGTGCTGCTGTTGTTTACCGCAGCGCTTTCAAAGGGCGATTGGAAGAACGCAAACGGCTTTCTTGACCGGATGGAGCGGGAAGGCAGCCTGGCTTTTCTGGTGCCGGTGCTGCGTAGCTGGACGGGTTTTGCCGCTGGCGAGAAAGACCCGCTGGCCCCGCTGGGGCGCCGCCCCTGGGATACGCTTGCCGCCGGTTATGCGCGGGAACACAAGGCTTTGATCCTGCTGGCGATGGGCCGCAATGAGGAAGGCATGACAGCGGCGCGCGCCGAAGCCGGGCTTACCGGGCGTGGAACAGCTTTGCGGCTGGCCGCCGCTGCCCAGCTTGTGGCGCGCAAGGACAAGGCAAGCGCCTTGGAACTTCTTGCGGGGGATGATCCCTCCCTTGCCGCCGCCCGACAATTGGTAGAGGCCGGCAAGCCACTGCCCGGTGCCATCAATTCCGCCCCGAAAGGCGTGGCCGCTCTGCTGGGGCATGTCGCCCGTGATCTGATGCGTGACAGCCCCTCCCCCGCCGCGCTGACGCTGGCGCGCCTGGCGAGCTTTGCCGCCACCCCGGACGACAATATCCGCATCACCCTGGCGCAGGCTCTGTCGTTGGCGGGCAATGGCAGCGCCGCGCTTGCCGAAATTGACAGCATAAGCAGCGGTTCCATTCTCGCCAGCTCGGCCAATGACGCACGGATTGCGACGCTCCAGCGGGCCGGGCGCACGGACGAGGCGCTTGTTCTTGCCCGTCTGGCCAGCGCATCGGGAAAGCCGCGCGATCTGGTGCGGCTTGCAGACATTCTGTCCCGCGCGGGGCGGTTTGCGGACGCCGCCAACGCTTATGGCACGGCCATCAAGGGCCTTTCGGACGGCGGCGTTGAGATACCCTGGAATGTCTGGCTGCAATATGGCAGCGCGCTGGAGTCTGCCGGGGACTGGCTGCGCGCCAAGCCCGCCCTGAAGAAGGCGGCAGAGCTGGGCCCGATGCAGCCCGACGCGCTGAACCATTATGGCTTTTCCCTTCTGGAGCGCGGGGAAGAAAGCGATCAGGCCATGCGGCTTATCGCCCAGGCCAGTGCCTTGCGCCCGGAAGATGCCGCCATCACGGATTCGCTTGGCTGGGCCTGGTTCAAGCGGGGGGATATGACGCAGGCCATCCGCTTTCTGGAAGTGGCAGCAGAATCCGATCCAACCATTGCCGAAATTGCCGAGCATCTGGGTGATGCCTATTGGACGGCAGGCCGCCGGATCGACGCGCGTTACAGTTGGCGCGCGGCACTGGTGCAGGCCGAAGACAATGACATGCTGGCACGGATAAAGGGCAAGATCGCAGACGGCTTGCCGCGCGCCAGATGATGCCGGCCAGCGAAACGGCCTATGCCAAGATCAACCTTGCCCTTCATGTCCGCAGACGGCGGGCGGACGGATATCATGATCTGGAAAGCCTGTTTGCCTTTGCCAGCGATGGCGATGTGGTTTCACTGGAAAGCGATGGAGCGTGGGCACTCTCGATCGACGGGCCGTTTGCACACGGCCTGAGCGTCGCGGCGGACAATCTGGTGCTGCGGGCCGGTCAGGCGCTTGGCGATGCTTTTGGTATCACGCGTGGTGCGCGGCTGCGGCTGGAAAAGAACCTGCCCGTCGCATCCGGCATCGGCGGGGGATCAGCCGATGCCGCCGCCACGCTACGCCTGCTGGCCCGGCATTGGGGGATTGAGCCGGCGGATCAGCGGCTTCGCGTTATTGCGGCGGAACTGGGGGCCGATGTGCCCGCCTGCCTGCAAAGCCAGCCCGTTCGCGGCGAAGGGCGTGGGGACGAACTCACGCCCCTTCAGGCGCCAGAACTGGCGGGCATGCCCCTGCTGCTCGTCAATCCGCGCATCCCGCTGGGCACGGCGGAGATATTCCGCGCCTGGGACGGTGTGGATCGCGGCGCACTTGCCGATGGCGATCCACTGTCTGCCGCGCTTGCCGGGCGCAATGATCTGGCGGAGCCAGCGATGCAGCTTGTCCCCGAAATTGCGGATTTGCTGGCCCTGATGGAAAGTCTGTCAGGCGTCATTCTGGCGCGCATGTCAGGCTCCGGCGCGACCTGCTTCGCCCTGTTCCAAAGCCTCGCCGCCCGCGACATTGGTGCCGCGATGCTCGGCCTCGCCCAGCCCGATGCCTGGGTGCTGGCAACGGCGCTGCGGTAGCGTCAGTCTGGTGAACGGCTGCTCAGCTACCGCACACACATTGCGCGCGGGGTTTCCACACGCGCTTGGGCCGGGGCTTCCACACGCGCTTGCGCGCGGCAGCGGCATAGACAATCTCTTCGGTCGTCGTGGTCGTGGTATAGGTTACCGGCTGTGACTGGACCGTAATCACGGTCACTTCAGACCCGCCCCAGCCATATCCATAACCATAGCCGCCACCATGATAGACAACGCGGGTGCCGCCACGGTTTCCGCCATAACCCCAGTGCGGGCCATGCCGGTCATAATGATCATCATAGGTTACGCCCGGGCCACGGCCCCGATCCCCGTCATGATCGGGACGTTCGCCGTGCCGCACGACGGGGCCCCGCCCCGCATTGTCATGGGCATCAATCGCTGCGCCTGCCACGGCGCCAACACCGCCGCCGATCAGCGCGCCCGCCAGATGATCGCCCTTGCCCGCGATGACGCCACCGGCAACAGCGCCCACTGCGCCGCCAATCAACGCGCCGCCCAGGCCGCCATCACGATCCTTGGCGCGCGGCGGCGGCGCGCCGCGATCAATATCATCCTGATAGCCATAGGAATCGCTGTAATCTTCACTGTAAAAGTCATCGCCATCGTCGCTGTAGCGATCCCAGTCCACGCCGCGCACGGTATCCACCACGCGACCATCCCGGTCCGTCAGCACCGCGTCGTCATAATAGCGAGACCAGCCATAGCCCATCTGCGGGCGGGCAAAGCCGTAATACCCAAAATTGCCGATATAAAAGGCAGGATTGATCCAGTAGCTGGGCAACACATAACCACGCGCGGGAGCGCGGTAGCTGTTCCAGCCGCCCGGCGCATTCCAGCCGCCAACCCAGCGGCCGTTGCGCTTGGCAGACCAGCGTGCCCCCCCCGGGGTGCGCGCCTGCATCTGGGGAGCCGGTGCCATGCCCGCGCGCATTGAGCCCGAGTCGCCCTTTGCCACGGCCAGTTGCGGCGTCATCGCCAGAGCCAAGGCAAGTCCAGCAATTCCAAAGCTTTTCATGGTTCACAACTCCCCGACTCAACAAGCTCAACAGGCGGAGTTCCGCCGATCCGGAGATTTGTTTAACAGCTTCGTAACCATCCTGAAACGGGAACAAGTGGTTAACCACTGTCCCATTCAGGGGCAGATTCGGGGGCCAAGAAGCGCGGCCAATGCTTCGCACCCGCGCGCGTCATCATCATCAAAACGCGCCGTTTTCGGGCTGTCGAGATCCAGCACGGCAATCACCTGTCCATCGTGTATCACGGGCACAACCAGTTCTGACTGGCTGGCGGCGTCGCAAGCGATATGGCCGGGGAACGCATGGACATCCGCCACCAGTTGGGTTTCCCCTGTGGATGCCGCTGTGCCGCACACGCCCTTGCCAAGCGGGATGCGGATGCATGCCGCTTTGCCCTGAAACGGGCCGAGTACCAGTTCCCCCGCCACCATCCGGTAAAATCCGGCCCAATTGAGATGAGGCAGATATTCCCAGATCACGGCGGCCGCGTTGGCCATGTTGGCGACAGGATCGGGCTCATCCGCCGTCAGGGCATCAATCGCGGACAGCAGATCGCGGTAGAGTTCAGCCTTGGAGGATGCGGAAACATCAAATGTAAACATCAGTCAAAATCCACCTTGCCACGCCCCTTTTTCACGTCCCCCCGGATCGCCTTGCCGGTCAGGCGCTTTTCCTTCGCGGTGCGCGATGGCTTGGTCTTTATCCGCCGCACCGGGGCCTGATGCGCCTTTGTGACCATTTCGGAAAGCCGCGCACGGGCATCTTCGCGATTGGCTTCCTGCGTGCGGAAACTGCGGGCGGTGATCACGATCTCGCCATCATTTGTCCAGCGGCTTCCCGCCAGCACTTTCAACCGCGCATAGACCGCCGGCAACAGCCGAAGCGCGAACACATCCAGCCGCATCTGCACGGCGGTTGCCACCTTGTTGACATTCTGCCCACCCGGCCCAGTCGCCGCCAGGAAACGCTCCTCGATCACGTCTTCCGGAATGATATAGGGATCAGACACTGCCGAAACCAGCCGCCGCAAACCGTTCCGGCAGGGGCGCTTCGGCCTCTACTGGCGGCTTGCCTTCACGCGGGAGAGAGAGGCGCGAGGCATGAAGCAACATGCCGCCAACGCCCTGGCCGTACATCGGGTCGCCCGCGATCGGCATCCCCAGCCCGGTGGCGGCATGAACGCGCAACTGGTGGGTGCGACCGGTTTCGGGCCTGAATTCGATCAGCGTGCGCTCCCCCACAACTGCCAGCTTCCGCCAATGGGTTACCGAACGCTTGCCCTTGGGATCTGCGACCATTCGCCACCCCTCTTCCCTGCTGCTGATCTTGGCGAGCGGCATGTCAATCGTTCCGCCGCCTTCTTCGGGCACACCTTCCACCACGGCGATATAGGTTTTCTCGACCAGCCCAGCCTCAAACACGCGCTGGAACCGGGCATGCGCCTTGGGATTGCGGGCAAGCAACAGGCAGCCGCTGGTGTCGCGATCCAGCCGGTGAACGGCCAGCGGCCAGCGCTTGAACCCGAAGGTCAGCGTG
>JANOAJ010000048.1:0-23163 GCA_031411035.1 Sphingomonadales bacterium | reverse complement strand
GGCGAAGGCCGGGGCCTGTTCGACGCGTTGGCACCTACTTCCGCAGAGGCCCCGGCCTTCGCCGGGGCGACGAGTTGAGTTCCCCAGTCTCACGCCGCGCGATCCGCCACGATCAGCCCGTCCTGCATTTCCACGATCCGCCCGCAGCGCGCGGCAAGGGCAGGATCATGCGTGATGACGAACAAAGTTGCCCCGGTATCGCGTTGCCGCGCGAACAGCAGATCCATGATTGTGCTGCCGGTCTTGGCATCCAGATTGCCGGTGGGTTCATCGGCGAACAGGATTTGCGGGGCAGGGGCCAGCGCCCGGGCAATCGCCACGCGCTGCTGTTCGCCGCCCGAAAGCTGCACGGGATAGTGGCCGGTGCGCTCCCGAAGACCGACCAGCGCCAGTTCCTCCCGCGCCCGGGCAAAGGCATCAGGCATGCCCGCCAGTTCCAGCGGCACCGCGACATTTTCCAGCGCCGTCATCGTTGGCAGCAAATGGAACGCCTGAAGGATAATCCCGATCCGCCCGCGCCGCGCCAGCGCAAGGCCGTCCTCATCAAGCGATGAGAAATCCGCGCCCGCCACTTCAATGCTGCCGCCGCTTGCCCGCTCTATCCCGGCGAGCACGGCCATCAGCGAGGATTTTCCCGACCCTGAAGGCCCGAGCAGCGCGACCGTTTCTCCGGCAGTCACGCTCAAATCCACGCCGCGCAAAACGGAAACACGGGCGTCGCCCTCCCCCAATGCGAGCGTGACATTGCGGGCATTCATCACAATATGGGGGGAAGACATAGGCTAAGGGCAAATCCCGATGAAACGATTATCCGCATATGGGCTGTGGCTGGCGATTATCCAAGCCGCTGCCCTGTTTTTTGCGAGCCCCGCGCTGGCGGCGGAAAAACTGGTGCTGGCCTTTGGGGATAGCCTGATGGCCGGTTATGGCCTGAAGCCCGCTGAATCCGTACCCGCGCAACTTGAGGCAAGTTTGCGCAAGAACGGCCTTGCCGTGCGTGTGCATAATGCAGGCGTCTCCGGCGATACCAGCACCGGCGGCAAGGCGCGGCTGGGCTGGGTGATTGCCAGCCTGAAAGCAAAGCCCGATCTCGTCATCCTTGAACTGGGCGCGAATGATATGCTGCGCGGCATTGCCCCGGCGCAGACACGCGCCAATCTGGATGCAATGCTCGCCGATCTCAAACGGCGCGGCATTCCCGTGCTGCTGGCGGGAATGCGCGCCGCCCCCAATATGGGCAAAGCCTATCAGGCGCAGTTTGATGGCATTTATCCCGCGCTCGCCAAGAAATACACCGTGCGGCTCTATCCGTTTTTCATGAACGGCGTGACGGGGAATCGCAGCCTGCTGATCGCCGATCAGATGCACCCCAATGCCAAGGGTGTGGCCGTGGTGGTGCGGGGGATTTACCCGGCTGTGGCGGGGATGGTGCGGTAGCCGTTTCTCGTCGCCCCTGCGCAGGCAGGGGCCTGTTTGACACGATGGCACCAACTTCCTCGCAGACCCCTGCCTCCGGAGGGGCGACGATTAGAAACTATTCGCTCCACATCGCGTCAATTTCGTCCTTCGTCATTTCGTGGCCCGGCGCTCGGCTGAGCGCGTTTAGGCGCGTTCTCGCACGGTGCGCAGCTTCATCAGATGGCTCCCATCAAGACATATTATCATCGCAGCTGGGGCGGGGCAAATAAGCAGGCGGCCAATTGGAATTGCATCCCGGAATTCTAAAGCCCGCATTTCAGGGAAACACAGTCACCGCCGTGTCGGGTAGCCATTGGGGCCATTTCTGCATGATGGTTTCGAACAGCGGCGCGCTTGTCAGGCCCGATAGCCAGACTTGCAGGGCGGGGATCGGTTGACTGGCAAACCAGTCCGCATCTGTTGCCGTAAATTGCCGCACGAAGGGAAAAATCGCGATGTCCGCCAGTCCCACGCTGCTGCCCGTCAGAAAGGCTGTTTGGGCCAGTCGCGCGTCAAGTTCGTTGAGGAACGCCATCCCCGCATCGCGGTAAGGCGTCGCATCATCGATCCCGTAACGGTGGGGATATTTATACCGGTCGAGCGCGGCCTTGAACGGGCCGTCATTTGCCGCGATCAGGGCCGGATCGTCGCCAGCCAGCCAGTGGAACGGATCATGCTGCGCCAGCGCCCAGTGCATGATCGCCAGGCTTTCATCGATCACTGCACCATCGCGCAGCACCAGAACCGGAACGGTTGCCTTGGGTGATGCTGCCATCAAGGCGGTCGGCTTGTCCCGCAGGACGACTTCCCGCAGCGAGACGGTAATCCCGCTGGCGGCAATCGCCATCCGGGCGCGCATCGCATAGGGACAACGCCGAAAGCTGTAGAAAATAGGGCGGGCAGCCATATCCGCCAATACGCGCGGTGGCTCAGCCGTCACTAACCCGCTCAATATCCGCGCCTACGGCCGAAAGCTTCTCCTCCAGCCGCTCATAGCCGCGATCCAGGTGATAGACCCGCTGCACATTGGTCTCACCCTCGGCGGCGAGGCCGGCAATGATCAGGCTCATTGAGGCGCGCAGGTCCGTGGCCATCACGGGTGCGCCGGTGAGGCCGGTTACGCCGCGCACCACGGCGGTGCGGCCGCGCACCTGAATGTCGGCACCCATCCGCGCGAGTTCAGGCACGTGCATGTAGCGGTTTTCGAAGATGGTTTCGGTCAGCATGCTGGCGCCATCGGCTTTCAGCAACATGGCCATAAACTGCGCCTGCATGTCCGTTGCAAAGCCGGGATAGGGGGCAGTGGAAAGGGTTAGCGGGCCGATCTTGCCGTCTGAGGCGATATGGATCGCGTCGCGGCGTTCTTCCACCGTGACGCCCGCATCACGCAGCGCGCCCAGTGTTGCGCCCATGTCTGCCGCGTTCGCCCCCACCAGATCCACCGCGCCGCCGGTGATGCCTACCGCGCAGGCATAGCTGCCGGCCTCGATCCGGTCGGGCATCACGGAATAAGTTGCGCCGCGCAGGCGGTCTGCGCCTTCGATGGTCAGGGTTTCGGTGCCGATCCCGTCAATCCGGACGCCCATCGCGACAAGCAGGCGGCACAGATCGACAATCTCCGGCTCGCGCGCCGCATTTTCCAGAATGCAGGTGCCCTTGGCGCGCGATGCCGCCATCAGGGCGTTTTCGGTGGCGCCGACCGAGACGACCGGAAAGCTGTACCGACCGCCGGGCAGGCGGCCTTCCTTAGCCCGTGCAGTCACATAACCGCTGGTCATTTCCATTTCGGCACCCAGCGCCTCAAGCACTTTGAGGTGAAGATCAATCGGCCGGTTGCCAATCGCGCAGCCGCCGGGGAGCGAAACCGTCGCTTCGCCCGCGCGCGCCAGCAGCGGCCCAAGCACAAGGATGGAGGCGCGCATCTTGCGGACAATGTCATAGGGGGCGAGCGTCGCGGTGATCCGCCCGGCCCGCGCGGTCATCACGCGCCCGAAATCCTCAGGTCGCGCGCCTTCGATCATGGTCGAACAGCCAAGCTGGTTGAGCAGATGGCCGAAACTGTCCACATCGGCAAGGCGCGGCAGGTTGCGCAGCGTCAGCGGCTCATCGGTCAGCAGCGCGCAGGGCAGCAGCGTCAGTGCCGAGTTTTTGGCTCCCGAAATGGGAAGGCGACCATTGAGGCGATTGCCGCCACGCACGAGAATTCTGTCCATAGGGTGCGGGCTTTAACGCGGGCGGGGCGGCTTGCCTATGGCGAATTGGCGTCCACGCCCACAGCCTGGGAAACATTGGCAAAACCGTCCCGCAGCAGCAGCGCTTTCAGATCGCGCGTGATGCGCCCCGCCAGCCCCGGCCCGTGATAGACCAAGGCGGAATAGAGCTGCACCAGGCTCGCGCCTGCCCGGATGCGGGCATAGGCTTCCGCCCCGCTGTCGATCCCGCCTGCCGCGATCAGCGGAATCCCACCGCCGGTGGCGCTGCGGAACGCGGCCAGCTTCTGCCGGGCGAGCGCTGCCAGCGGCGCGCCGGAAAGGCCGCCTTGTTCTGACGCCTGCGGGGAACGCAGGACCGGGCGGCTGATCGTGGTGTTGCCGATGATCAGGGCATCCACTTTTCCCGAGGAGACGGCAACCACATCGTCAATCGCATCCGTTTCCAGATCGGGTGCGAGCTTCAGGAATATCGGCGGGCTGCCAGCGGGGAGGGCAGCCCTGACAGCGTCCAGCAGGGCGGTTAGCTCCCCCTTGTCCTGCAAGCCGCGCAGGCCCGGTGTGTTGGGGGAACTGATATTGATCGTCAGATAGGACGCGACGGGCGCCATTTTCGCGACGCCAGCGGCGTAATCCGCAATTCTGTCAGCAGAGTCCTTGTTGGCACCAATATTGACGCCAACGATACCGCCGCTCTCTTTAATAACCTTAAGTCGTTCAAGTGCGGCGTCTTGCCCCAGATTGTTGAAGCCCATCCGGTTGATAACGGCGGCATCCTCGCTCAGCCGAAACAACCGGGGTTTGGGGTTGCCGGATTGGGGCAGGGGCGTGAGCGTGCCGACTTCGACAGAACCAAAGCCCAGCCCCAGCATCGCCAGCGGCACTTCGGCATCCTTGTCAAAGCCCGGCGCAAGGCCGACCGGATTGGGAAAATGCACGCCGGCAACAGTCGAACCGAGCAGCGGATCGATGCCTTGGGGGGGCAGGGAAGGAACCAGTTTCAGGCCGGTGATGGTCAGCCGGTGCGCGCGTTCCGGATCCAGCAGGAAGACAATGGGGCGTGCGAGGGAGAAGAGCGACATGCGTGGGCGCTAACATCTGTCCGGGGGGCGGTCAAAGTTAACAAACTCTTGTGCAAATTTCTGTCGATTCCATCCAATACGCTACGGTATGGCTAGGCGTATCCCGTCTTTGCGACCCGAGGGGCTCCCGAAGTGATTCGGGGAACCTTTACCTGAAAGGCCCGTCCGGAATTCCGGGCGGGCCTTTTTTTTTGCGAAAATCAGGGAAATTTTTCCGGCGTGGCGAATTCATTCAAAAAACGCTGGATTGTCCAATCCCCCCCGAATCGGGTGGGCTATTGACCCTCTTGCGACCCGAAGGGACTCTTCTTGCGAGACCCTTAACTCAAGACCTGGGGCATTTTTGCTCCGGGTCTTTTTTTATCCGATTTTTGCGGTAGATAGTCTCTGCCCTTCAATTGCTCTCCCGGTTTGGAGGCACGCGTCGGGATAAAACAAAATGCGGGTCATTGCTTCCGATGAGACTAACCTATGCCGCCCCGCCGACGGACTTGACTCCGTATTTGTCGGCTTATTACCTTTTCGAAGTTGATGAGCCATTTGTCGAAGATATTGAACGCGCGGATATAGCGCAGATCCGCTATTTTCTGGAAGGGACCGGGGATTTGTACTTCCCGGACGGAAGCCATTTCACCAGTACGCCTGTCAGCATATTCGGCCCGCGGATGAAGGCATCCCGAATCACGATCAATGGCCCGTTGCGGGTTTTCGGCTTTGGCCTGCTTCCGGCTGGCTGGGCCGCCTCGATCCGGCTTCCCGCAGACCGGCATATCAACACGGTGATGGATGCCGCGAATGTTTTCGGGGCCGCCGTTGGAGACACGCTGGACACGCTGCGTTCGCTTGAAACCGTGCATGAAATGGCGGATGTGGTAACCGGCATTGCCCGGCAGTTTTACGAAAGAGCGGAATCCGTGCCGCACTGGTTTGTCCGTGCGGTGGATAGCTGGCTCGAATCGGCGCTGTCCCCCGATATTGAGGGGCTGGAAGTGGCAACCGGCCTGTCCCGCCGCCAGATCGAAAGGCTGGCCAAGCAGCTATATGGCGCGCCGCCCAAGATGCTGGGCCGCAAATACCGCGCCTTGCGCACGGCCAACGCCATCGCGCGGGGCAAGGGAGACTGGCAGGATTTCATCGACGAAGGCTATTATGATCAGTCCCACTGCATTCGCGAGTTGAAGGAATTTATCGGTATCACGCCCAGCGCGATCCGCGATCATGTGTCACCGCTTACCACCATGACCTTTGACCGTTCCAGCCTGATGGGTGACATTGCGACATTGTCCGCGCAAACCTGATGCCGGAAAAGGGGTATTGTTAGATGGACCTTGATTTTGCGGCCCCGGCACCGGGCCTTTCGGCACATATTTCCGTCTATTACCTGCACCGCTTTGATTACCCCCTGATCGAGGATTTCGAGCGGGCGGATGTGGGATATTTGCGGCTGATCTTCTCCGGCGAAGGCGCGTACCGCTACAAGGACGGGCGAAGGGTGCCTTCCACGCCGCTGATGCTGCTTGGCCCTTCCACTGAAGTGGCACCCTATTCGGTCAAGGGCCCGCTTTATGCCTTTGGCGCGGTACTGCTACCCGAATTCTGGGGCGGCATTGTTGACAGTTCGGCGGCGGACGTGGCGAATTTCGCGGTGGACGGTGTCACGATGCTGGGAGAGGAAGCCCTTTCCTGCTTCGAAGAGATGAAGCAGATGGACAATGTGGAAGATATGGCGCGCCGCATGGACGCCTTCCTGCTGCCCAGGGTGAAGCCGCTGCCGCAGGATCATCAGGATACCATTGGCCTGATCGGGGAATGGCTGTCCCAATATCCGATCCCTTCGACCGAGATTCTGTATCAGCGGGCGGGCCTGTCTGACCGGCAGGTGATGCGGATTGCCAACCGGTATTTCGGCGCGTCCCCCAAGATGCTTTCGCGCAAGTTCCGCGCGCTGCGCACGGCATCGCGGATCATTGGCACGCGGGGGCGCCTCTCTGCCGATCTGTTCGAGGAATATTCGGATCAGGCGCATATGGTGCGCGAAGTGAAACACTTCACCGGCATGACGCCGCGCACGCTTCAGGTGACAAGCAATCCGATCATGCAGGTGACGCTGCATCCGGATAATTTCCGGCACGATGCGCCCTGGACCTGAACGCGGCACATATCGATAAAATTTTACATAATAGTCCTTGAAGCCGGTGCGGGCCTTCCTATCTCAAGCCGTGCCGGGTGCCGAATGCGGGCCTGGCTGGCTTCGCTTCCGTTGCAGGAAGCCAGCCCAACTTGTTGCTTTGAAAGGACAAATTATCATGACCACAGCTTTTGACTTTTCTCCCTGGCGGCGTTCAACGGTTGGTTTTGACCGGCTGTTCGATGTGCTCGAAAACGCCTCGCGCGGCGGAGTGACCGAAGCCAATTACCCGCCCTATGACATTGAGCGCACTGGCGACGATTCCTATCGCATCACGCTGGCAGTGGCCGGTTTCACTCAGGAAGAGATCGATATCACCGCGCAGGAAAACCTGCTGGTGGTCACCGGTCGCAAGGTGGAAGCTGCCAATGACAGCGAAACGCCGCGCTATATCCATCGCGGCATTGCCGCCCGCGCGTTCGAGCGGCGCTTCCAGCTCGCCGACCATGTCCGTGTTGCGGGCGCTGACCTTGCCAACGGCCTGCTTGCGGTTGATCTGGTGCGCGAAGTGCCTGAAGCGATGAAGCCCCGCAAGATTGCGATCGGCGGCGGCACGCCGACTATCGCTTTTGACAGCGAGGATGCGCGCAAAGCCGCTTAACCTTTTGTCGAACAGTCACTAAGGGCAGGCGCATTGGGGGAACCGATGCGCCTGTCTGACTGTCACAATATCAATGATTTCCGCACGCTGGCCAAGCGCCGCCTGCCTTCGCCCGTGTTCCATTATATTGATGGCGCGGCGGATGATGAAATTACCAAGGATCGCAATACGGCGTCGTTTGATGATTGTGATCTGGTGCCCAATGTTCTGGCGGGCGTCGAGACTATCGACATGAGCGTCACGGTGATGGGCAAGAAAATTGCCATGCCGCTGTTCCTTTCTCCGACTGCGTTGCAGCGGATATTCCATTGGCAGGGCGAACGCGCCGTTGGCAGGGCTGCCGAAAAGTTCGGCACTTATTTCGGCATTTCCAGCCTGGCGACCGTGGGCATCGAGGAGATTGGCCGGACGATTTCAACGCCCAAGATGTTCCAGCTCTATATCCACAGGGACAAGGGTCTGAACAAGGCGATGGTCGATGCCTGCAAGGCGGCGAAATTTGATGTGATTGCGCTGACGGTGGACACGATCGTTTCGGGCAAGCGCGAACGCTGCATGCGAACAGGTTTCAGTTCCCCGCCCAAGATCACGCCGTCCTCTGCCTTCAGCTATGCGACCAAGCCCGCCTGGGTGCTCAATTATTTCGGGCGGGAGAAGTTCGATCTGCCCAATCTTTCGGGCCATGTGGCGGAAGGCTCAAAATTCTCGCTGCCTATCGCCGACTATTTCAACAAGATGCTGGATCCGTCGATGGACTGGAAGACGGTGGAAGCCATCCGCGCGGACTGGGGCGGAGAGTTTTGCCTGAAGGGCATCATGTCGGTTGAGGATGCGCGCCGCGCGGTTGATGTTGGCGCAACGGCAATCATGGTTTCCAATCATGGCGGGCGACAGCTTGATGGCAGCCGCGCGCCCTTCGATCAGCTTGCCGAGATTTGCGATGCCGTGGGCGACAAGATCGACGTGATCTGTGATGGCGGAATCAGGCGGGGCACGCATGTGCTCAAGGCACTGAGCGTAGGGGCAAAGGCCTGTTCTGGCGGGCGCATGTATCTTTATGCACTGGCCGCTGCGGGGCAGCCCGGCGTGGAAAAAGCGCTGGGCATTCTCCATGACGAAATCGAGCGGGGCATGAAGCTGATGGGGGCAAGATCGGTCAGCGATCTGACGCGCGGCAATTTGCGCTGGCGGTGAGTCCTGTGTTGGCAGGTTGCGCCTGTTGATCTATCCTTACATGTTGCCTTTGAAGTGAAAAGGAAATTGAGTTTAATAAATGTCCGATTTGCCAAGTGCCGTGAATGTAAAGGAAATTATCAGTCTCTTCGCACCAGGTATGATTTTGCTTTGGGCGCGAGGTCGGGTACAAGGCGGGCCTACGCCAGACCTTCAAGATCGGTTTATCGCTTACGGTATCGCGTCGACGGGCTATTTTGCCGCAGTTAGTCCTTTATTCTATATTCAATCAGGTTTTGTCCTGCCGCATTGGTTCTGGATCGTTTTGCATTATGCCTTGCTACCCCTCCTTCTGGGCTGGGGCGTCGCCTTCGCTTCGCAACGAGGCTGGGAATATAGCGTTGCCAAGCGTGTGGGATTGCAGTTTTCCCATCATATTCCCGCAGCGTGGGATTTTGCGTTCAGTCGGATTCCAAAAAACACGTATGTGCTTGCCACATTAGCTGATGGGTCTCAGGTCGGCGGACTGATGGGATCTACCTCTTTCGCATCGTCAAGCAAGGATGAGCGGGACCTGCTGATTGAGGACATCTGGAGAGTGGACGAGAAGAATGAATGGGAACGTGCCGATCCCCCGAGAGCTGCCCTTTTATGTGGTAGTGATATTCGCTACATTGAGTTCTTCTAAGGAGCGTTTGATGACACAGCGCAGTACCAAAGCAATGGCGATGGATGGCTACAAGCCGATCGAACAGCGAGGCTGGGTGCCGCAAAAAGTCCAGGGTGGCTATGTGCCGCAAGCAAGAGCGGGTGTGGCGCAGGTGCCTCTGTCGCCTCCCAAAGGCGGTAGCGCGATTAAGTCACCAGCGAATCCTTCACGTTAGCGACGGAACGCAACAGCGCATCCCATAAAGTCGATTTTCCTGTCCTACACATGCGCGGTCAGGCTATGTCGCTGGCATGACTTCACGTTGCCGTCTGGCGAACATCAATACGGCCTGCCAAATGGCGGGGAACAACCCCGAAGGGCGGACTAATTCCCCGCTTTCATCTTCTGTTCAGGGCACCGCGCCAATGCACGTCCATATGTCCGGTCTGACTGCATTTGCCCGTCGCGCGCGCGCGTTTTTCCGGCTGTTCTTCGTGGTTCTTACGCTATCCGCGCTCGTTGCGCAGCCCGCAATGGCGCAATCGATCCTGCGGGATGCGGAAACGGAAGCCTTTTTCAACGATATTTCCCTGCCAATCATCAAGGCCGCCAAGCTGGATCCGAAAAGCGTGCGGATCGTCTTGATTGGCGACAAATCGATCAACGCCTTCACGGCAGGCGGCCAGGATGTGTACATCCATTCGGGGCTGGTTGTAGCGTCGGACAATTATAACGAACTGCAGGGCGTGATCGCGCACGAACTTGGCCATGTGGCAGGCGGGCATGTGCTGGGAATCGAAAAGGGTTACAAGGAAGCGACCGGCATTACCTTGCTAAGCCTGTTGCTGGGCGCGGCCGCAATTGCGGCAGGTGCCGGAGATGCGGGCGCGGGAATCATGGCAGCGGGGCAGCAGGCCGCGCTTGGCCGGTTCCTTGCGTTCTCCCGCGTGCAGGAAGCGACGGCAGATTCCGCCGCGCAGAACTATCTCACTGCCACCGGGATCAGCGGCAAGGGCATGATCAGCTTTTTCAAGAAGCTGCAAGGCTATGAATTCCGCTACGGGGCGACGGCCGATCCTGACAGTTTTGGCTATGACCATCCGGTAACCGGGGATCGCATCCGCACATTGACAGACAAGTTCCAGGCCGATCCTGCCTGGGCCAAGCCGCTTGATCCGGCCTTTCAGGCGCGGTTTGATCGGGTAAAGGCGAAGCTTAAGGGCTTCGTCAACGATCCTCCGCAGACGCTGGTGGATTATCCCGAAAGCAATGTTTCGATCCCTGCGCGCTATGCCCGGGCCTATGCCTGGCATCGTTCCGCCTACCCTGACAAGGCGATGGCGGAGGTCAACAGCCTGTTGGCCACCGCTCCGCACGATCCTTATTTTCTGGAACTGAAGGGCCAGATACTGCTCGAATCCGGCAAGCCCGCAGAGGCCCTGCCGGTGCTGCGAGAAGCGGTGAATGAAACGGAAGCGCAACCGCTCATCGCCTCGCTACTGGGCCATGCGCTGATTGCCACCGAGGATCAGGCCAATATTGCGGAGGCGCAAAAGGTACTCAAAGCCTCAATCAACCGGGACAATGAAAATCCCTTCGCCTGGTATCAACTGGGTGTTGTCTATGACCAGCAGGGCGATGCGGCCCGTGCGGCCATGGCAACGGCAGAGCGATACCATCTGGAAGGCAATCCCAAACTGGCGCTGGCCAATGCCCAGATGGCCGTGCGGACCCTGCCGACCGGGACGCCAGACTGGCTGAGAGCGCAGGACATCGAAATGGTATCACGCAGCGCTGTCGAAAAAGACAAGAAGCATCGTCGCTGAGATGGAAGGAAAATCAATCATGATCGGTATGCTGGCGATGCTGGCGGGGGCTCTGGGAACCCAGGCGGTGATGCACGCCAATAGTGATCCGGTAAATACGACTGATCGATCGGCCATCGAAACCGTGGTGCGCGAATATATCCTTTCACACCCGGAAATTTTGCCCGAAGCGATGCAGAATTTGCAGGCGCGCGAATTGAAACAAGCCGTGGCGGCCAACCGCAAGGCCATAGAAACTCCCTTTGCCGGGGCATGGGAAGGGGCAGCGGATGGCGATGTCACGCTTGTTCAGTTCTTCGACTATGCCTGCGGGTATTGCCGGGCGAGCCGCGCTGATCTTGAGCGATTGATTGCCGATGATCCCAAATTGCGGGTGGTATACCGGGAATTGCCAATTCTGGGTCCGGATAGCGAAGCGGCGGCGCGTGCCAGCCTCGCCGTTGCCGAACAGGGCAATTACAAGGCATTTCATCACGCCATGTATGCGGCTTCCCGCCCCGACGCTCAGGCCATTGCCGGCGCCGTTGCCAAGGCCGGGGCCGATGCCGGCAAGGTAAAGGCAGCGGGCCGGAGTGCGGAGGTGGAACAGGAAATCCAGCGCAATCTTGGCCTTCTGGAAAAACTGCGGATCAGCGGCACCCCCAGTTGGGTTGTTGGTGACCGGGTTCTGAATGGCGCTGTGGGCTTTGACGAACTGAAAAAGGCGATCGCCGCCGCGCGGGCAGACAAGGGTTAGGCCAGAACGCTTTCAACAGCCTGTGTCGCCAGAGCCAGTTCCTCATCATACGGCATGGTCGCATCGAAATCGACGATTCTGGCACCGTTGAAGGTAAGGTGAGGCGTTACTGAGACCTTAGCCTGCAATGAGGCGAACTTGTGGTCAGGTTTACGGGCAAAGGCCGTTTCCGCGTCAATGTTCAGCCGGATTACCAGATCCGGCACATAGCCCGCCATCCATTCATACAGGGCGCGTTCCCGCGCCGCAATCCGGGCCGTGAGCCAGCTATCAGGCCGCGCCGCTGACAGGCCGGGGCCATCGTAAAAGCCCGGCACTTCAATCTGGGGATACCGGTCTGTTACCACGGTGACACCGGCTTCGCGCAGCTTCAGCATCCCCCGAAACCGCCGCGCGCGCACCAGCGAGAAGGCGTAGATAACAAGCGCTGTCGGCAGGCCGGGGATCTTGCCACCCTTGTCCCGTGCCTTGCCGGCGCGAATGGACAGTTGCCGCTCAAACCAGGGGCCGATCAAGGGCCAGGCCTTGATCTTGTTGCCCATCACGCCGGATCGCAGGCCAAGATAGGTGCCGGCGACCTGGCGGCCATCCGCTGTCAGCCGCGCGCGCAGATCCGCCGCGAGCGTGGATTTCCCCGAACCGTCGCAGCCGATGACCGCGATCAGCGGCGCCATCAGCTTATGCCCTTGAACACGCCCCCGAACTGCCGCGCCGCGCCGACGACAAGCCGAAGCACCACAATGCCGCCGAACACATACCACCATGTCTTGTCGGCGGGCAGGTTGGCCGGATCAAAGCCAAGCCGCGCAAAGGCGTACAGCGCGATCGCCATCGCCAGTTGAAACAGTTTCTTGTATTCCCGCCGGATCGCTCGCCGCCACCAGAAATCATATTTGGGCTTCACCCAGCCATGCAGGCGGGGCAGCAGGGCAGGCACTTCATTGGCCCAAGCGGTGTGGGCTGCGCCGAACTTCTCGCGCAGGAAATTTTCTTCGTAAATCGAGATGCGTTCGTAGATCAGCACCGAAATCAGATAGACGATCGCGCCGTACACCCAGCTTCCCGTCAGCATCGCGATGCCCGTGAAGTTGACGATACGTCCCACATAGAGTGGATTGCGGACCAGCGAATAGGGGCCGGTGGTGTTGAGCTCAGCCGCTTCGGCGGCCTTTTTGGCGTTGCCCGATGTGCCAAGCGCCGCAAACCCGTTGACGATGATCCGCCACAACGCACCACCCGCTGCGACAGCAAAGGACAGCCAGAACCAGGCGCAATTGGCGCTTTCGCTCTCAAATGGCCCCCTGGTGCCCGTAGCCCAGACAATCAGCGCGCCGACCGCGATGAGGATATACATGTAAGTGCCGCGGATCGTGAACAGCGTCTTGCCGCTCCGGCCGAGTTCGTCTTGGTACATGGGAACAAATTTCCTTAGGGCGCGGCGCGCGAAATATGACAATGGGACTCAAATGGCGCTTAAATCGAAAACTGGGGCGAAAAGATGACGAAGCCGCGTGAAGGCTGGACGGCAATTGTTCTGGCTGGTCAACGGCCGGGGCCGGATCGGCTGGCCGCAGCCTTCGGGGAGCGGTGGAAAGCGCTCGTCAAAGTTGGCGGCGAGCCGATGGTGACGCGCGTGATCCGCACGCTTGCCACCACGCCCGACATCGCCCGGATCGTGGTGCTCGTGCAGGAACCGGAGGCATTGCGTGCGGCGGTTGAGGCGGGTGGGCCTGCCACCCTGATCACGTCCCTGCGGGGCATTTCGGAAAGCATCCTTGCTGTTGCGGGGGCGGAGGCCGCGCCCTGGCCGGTTCTGGTGACGACAGCCGATCATCCACTGCTGACGCCCGCTTTCATCACTGCCTTTCTGGAGGCAAGCGGCGGATGCGATGTGGCCGTGGGCATGGTCGAGCGGCAGGTGATGCTGGCCAGCTATCCCGCCAACAAGCGCACCTGGCTGAAATTCCGGGACGGCCACTGGTCTGGCGCGAACCTGTTTGCGTTGCGCGGGGATGCGGCGCGTGGTGCGCTGACGCTGTGGGCGGAAGCGGAGCAGGATCGCAAAAAGGCATGGAAGCTGTTTCTCCATTTCGGGCCGTGGCTGGCTTTCCGGGCGATCACGCGCACGATCGGCCTGAACAATGCACTGGAAATTGCGGGGCGGCGATTGGGCCTTTCGGCCAGGATCGTGCCGCTCGCCGATGCGGAAGCGGCTATTGATGTGGACAAGGTGAGCGATCACGAACAGGCCGAAGCCATTCTTGCCGCGCGGGGTTAGACCAGCCGCAACGCCCGCCCGGTTTTGCCCAAGGTCATGCGGTCGTCGAGCGGCAACGCATAGCGGGCGGAACACCACAATGCGGCGAGCAGCACAGCCAGCACCAGCGGCAATTGGGTGGGGTGCGGCAAGCGCGTGATCATCAGCGCCACCGCAAGTCCACCCAGTGCAACCAGGGTTGCACGAACGGCGACACGAACGAACGGCGTCTCAAAAGGGTGGAGCTTCTGGAAGATGTGGAGTTGCGCCAATGGCAGCGCCGTGGACACCACCACACCCAGCGCCACGGCCAGGGCCATGCCCGTCAGGCCGCCTTCCGGCATCAGGAACACGCCCAGCAGAACGGCAGCACCCAGTCCGGCAACACTGCCAGTCAACTGGCTCTTGTACCCGCCTGTGACCTGCTGGATCGGCCCGGCAGCCCCGACAACCGCTTCAAACACGCGCATCAGCACAAGGATGACCAGCGCGGGCAAGGCCATTTCCGCCTCGTTGCCGAACAGCCGCAATATCGAAGGCCCGCCCGCCGCCAGTACGATGCCTGCCGGTACCGCGATGGCAAAGGACACACGCGTCGCAAAGGCGTAAATATTGCGTACTTCCCCCGCCCGGCCCTTTGTCGCGGCGGATGCCAGCGGTGCCAGAACATAGGAGAACGCCATCCGCACCACCTGGATCAGGCTCGAAACCTTGCGAGCGATGGAATAAAGCCCGCCTGCTGCCGCGCCTGACGCGCCGGGCAACAGCCAGTTGAGCACGAGCGGCGGGCCATCGCCAAACAGGCGTGCAACGAGATTCACAGGAAGGACGGCAAGCCCGGCCTTCAGCGTTTCGGTGAATACCGGGCCGGTAACCTGACCCCGGAACACCTGCCGCATATCAAAATGGCGAGCCAGCAAACGGACACACAGTCCGCAAATCACGGCGAGCGACGCGAGATGGGCATAGAAGAGCGACATGGTTTCAAAGCCCAGCCCGAACAGGGCCGTCGCCAGCAGCAGGCGGATGACCTGTTCCCAGAAGATCCGCAACCGGATTTCCGCGCCGAACACGCGCTTCGCCCGCAAGGCCGATGTGGCAATTTCGATGAAGGCCCATAACGGCAACGCCCAGGCAAACAGGGCGATTGTATGCGCCAGCCTTGCGGCGTCAGCCTCAGCCGCGTTGAAAAGGGGTGCGATCCACGGCGCGCAGAGCGAGGCCGTTGCAGCGGCAGCAAGGCAGGGCCCGATTCCGAGGATGAACGCGGAGCGGAGCGCCTTTGCCTCATCATCGCGCGACCGGGCCTGGGGCACCACTCGCTGGAGCGCGGCAGTCATCCCCATATCAAGGCAATTTTCCGCCAGATTGATGGCCGACCACAAGACGGCGTACAGCCCGAATCCCGCCAGCCCGAACATCAGCACATAAAGCGGCTGGGCAATCACTTCCAGCACGGCACCGAGGCGTGCGAGCAGGGTAGTGCCTGCGCCTTTCGCGACATCCTTGGTGCTGACAGTCTCCGGTGTCTCGGTCATGCTGTCTGTGGGTTGCGACTGTCCATTACCGCGCTATAACCATGCCGGGCGCATTTCGATAAGCAAAAAGCGAAACCGGATGGTTGACCTTGGTCGCCTCCGCGCTATCGCGTGTTCGCAGCATTCAACCGGGGATATGTCATGGCCGAATTCCGCCTTCCGAAAAACAGCGTCATCAAGGGTGGCAAAACCCACAAGGCGGCACCCGGCGCTGGCAAGATCAAGAATTTCAAAGTCTATCGCTACGATCCCGATTCCGGCCAAAACCCAAGCTATGACAATTTTGAGGTCGATCTCGACAGTTGCGGGCCGATGGTGCTTGACGCGCTGATCAAGATGAAGAGCGAGCAGGATCCCAGCCTGACATTCCGCCGTTCCTGCCGCGAAGGGATTTGCGGTTCCTGCTCGATGAACATCGACGGCAAAAACGGCCTCGCCTGCACAACGGCGATTGAGGATTGCAAGGGCGATATCCGTATAACGCCGCTGCCCCATATGGATGTGATCAAGGATCTGGTGCCCGATTTCACCCATTTCTATGCACAGTATGCCAGCATCAAGCCGTGGCTCCAGACTGTCACGACCACGCCTTCGGGCAAGGAACGCCTGCAATCGCCCGAAGACCGGCTGAAGCTGGACGGATTGTATGAATGCATCCTCTGCGCGTGCTGTTCCACCTCCTGCCCAAGCTATTGGTGGAATTCGGACAAGTTCCTCGGACCCGCAATCCTGTTGCAGGCCTATCGCTGGCTGGCGGACAGCCGTGACGAGATGACGGGTGAGCGGCTTGACGAGCTGGAAGATCCGTTCCGCCTCTATCGCTGCCACACGATCATGAACTGCTCGAATGTCTGCCCCAAGGGACTGTCACCGGGCAAAGCTATCGCCGAAGTGAAGAAGCTGGTGGTCGAGCGCCAGATTTGAGGCTGTGACCGAACGCGGCTTTATTGCGGAACCCGATGCGGACAATCCCGGCTGGCTGACCTGGCAGTTGAGCGATACGACGCGCTTCAATGGCCAGATCATGGGCAAGATGATCGTGCGGCCAGAGGGCGAAGGCCGCGCGCGGGTGCGGATGTTCCCGCAGCATCGCCACACCAATCTGATGGGCAATCTGCACGGCGGCACCACCCTGTCGTTGATCGACATTGCCATGTTTGCCGGAGCGCGCATGTTCGGGCTGATTGAGGCGGGAACAGCCGTGACGCTGGATATGTCTGTCCAGTTCATCGGCGCGGGCAAGGCGGATATCCCGCTTGATGCCGAAGTGGAACTGCTCAAGGAAACGGGCCGCCTTCTGTTTCTGCGGGGGATCGTGGTGCAGGGCGATGATCGTGTCGCTGCCTATTCCGGCACAATCCGCAAGCCGAGCAAGAAATGACTGAAGTTCTCGCCCGCTACGATCGGCTGGTGGAGGCAGGGGAGCTCCGCGCCGATCCGGAGCAACGTGCGGCCGCAGTGCGACTGGGAACCCTTCAGGCGGAACTGGAAGTTGTGCCGCCGCGCGGTTCCATCCTCTGGCGGCTGGGGCGGGCCAAGCCAGCGCCCGCGCGCGGCATCTATCTGTGGGGCGGGGTCGGGCGTGGCAAATCCATGCTGATGGATTTGTTCTATGAGTGCCTGACAATCCATCGCAAACGCCGCGTGCATTTTCATGAATTCATGCTGGAAGTGCATGACCGGATGCGTCAGGCCCGCACGCTGGAGCAGGGTGATCCCATTCCGATTGTCGTGGCGGGCCTTGCGGAAGAAGCACGCTGCCTCGCCTTTGACGAGATGGTGGTCAACAACTCGGCGGACGCCATGATCATGTCGCGCCTGTTCACCGGGCTGGTGGACAAGGGAGTCACGCTTGTCACCACCTCCAACCGCGCGCCGAACCAGCTCTACAAGGACGGGCTGAACCGCGAGCATTTCCTGCCGTTCATCGCGCTGATCGAAAGCCGGCTGGACGTTGTCAGCCTGAACGGGCCAACGGATTACCGGATGGAGCGGCTGGCGGGCGTCACCACCTGGCACCAGCCATCCGGCGAGGCCGCGACCGCTTCGGTGCGCGAGGCTTTCTTCAGAATGACGGACTATTCGCCGGACGACGCGGCGCATGTGCCAGCGGAGGATTTGCCCGTCGGCGGCGGGCGGACAGTGCATGTGCCCAAAAGCCTGAAGGGTGTGGCCGTTTTCTCGTTTCGCAAACTGTGCGGCGAAGCGCGGGGCGCACCCGACTATCTCTCGATCGCGCGGCATTATCACACCGTGTTCCTTGTCGGCATTCCCAAGCTCGGCCCCGAAAACCGCAATGAGGCCGCGCGTTTCGTGACGCTGATCGATGCGCTCTACGAACACAAGGTGAAGCTGATCGCCATTGCGGAAGCCTTGCCTGCCGATCTCTATGAAAGCGGCGATGGCCGGTTCGAATTTGATCGCACCATCAGTCGCTTGATGGAAATGCAGAGCCAGGATTATCTGGCCCGGGGGCATGGCGAGGAATAGGCAGTTTAGTTGGGGTGCGTAGTCGGGGACTGTCCCATGTGGACTGTCCCTCTGCGGCGAAAGGGGACAGTCCTCACCCTCACTCCCCCATCGCTTCCGCCGCCAGCGCTTCGGCTTCCACCAGCAGCGTATCATCCGTGTCCGGCCCGGACACGCTTTCCCGCCCGATCAGCACCATCACGGGCACGGCCAGCGGAGAGATATAGGGAAGCACCTTGTGCACCATCGTCCCTTGCGCACGATCCAGCAGCGCACCAAGCCGCCCGACATCAGTCATCCGAGCACGGGCGTCGGCCCAGGCTGCTTCGAGCAACAGGTGATCGGGTTCGTATCTGCGCAGCACATCATAGATCAGATCCGTGGAAAAGGTCACCTGCCGCCCCGATTTGCGCTTGCCGGGATGCTGGCGTTCCACCAGCCCGGAAATCACTGCCACTTCCCGGAAGGCACGTTTGAGCAGGGCGCTGTTTTCCACCCATTCCACAAATTCATGCGTCAGAATATCAGCAGAAAAGAGCGCCCTGGGTTCGGTGACGGGATGCAGGCTCCAGATCGCAAAGGCATAGTCGCTCGCGACAAAGCCGATCGGGCCAAGCCCCATTTTCTCCATCCGTTTGGTGATCAGCATCGCCAGCGACTGGTGCGCGTTCCAGCCTTCAAAACTGTAGGTGACCATGAAGTGCAGATCATCGCGCGGGAAAGTCTCGATCAGAAGCTGGTCGGGCGCGGGCAGGATGGAGCGGCGGCCCTGCATTTTCAGCCATGCTTGCACATCCTTGGGAAAGCGTGGCCACTGGCTGCGGTCATGCAGAAAGGCGCGCACCCTGTCTGCCAGATGCGTTGTCAGCGGCATCCGCGCGCCGACATAGCTGGGGATCTGCGCCTTTTTCGATGTGGCACGGACGATCAAGTCGGTCGCGTCCACGCCTTCCACTTCCAGCGCCATGCCGGAGAAATAGAAGCGATCTCCCTTGACCATGCTCGCCGCGAAATATTCGTCAAGCACGCCGAGTTTGCGGCCGTTGCGGAAGCGGACAGCCAGCATGGGCGCATCGACGATGATCCCGGCGTTCAGCCGGTGCTGCGCTTCGAACTTTGGGTGCGTCACCCGCCATTTGCCATCCGGAGCCCGGACGAGGCGGCGGAATTTGTCATAGGCGCGCAGCGAATATCCACCGGTGGCGATCAGGTTCAGCACGCGGGAAAAAGTGTCGGCAGACACGTCTGCATAGGGGGCGGCGCTGTGCACTTCGGCCAGCATCGCCGCTTCGTCAAACGGGGATGCGCAGGCGCAGGCCATGACATGCTGGGCCAGCACATCCAGCCCGCCGGGGCGGAAGGGGTCGCCGTCAAGAATTCCCTCCTGCACCGCATCGAGCGCCGCCCGCGCTTCAAGATATTCAAACCGGTTGCCCGGCACCACAATCGCTTCGCTGGGTTCATCGAGCCGGTGATTGGCGCGCCCGATCCGCTGGAGCAGCCGTGATGACCCCTTGGGGGCACCCATCTGGATCACGCAATCGACATTGCCCCAGTCCACCCCCAGATCAAGGCTGGCCGTGGCGACCAGCGCGCGCAGCCGTCCGTCCGCCATCGCATTTTCCACCTTGCGGCGCGCTTCGATATCCAGGCTGCCATGATGGATGCCTATCGGCAGTTTCAGTTCATTGGCGCTCCACAATTCCTGGAAGATCAGTTCTGCAAGGCCCCGCGTGTTGCAAAAGACGATGGTGGTTTCGTGCAACTGGATTTCCGCCATTACCTGCGCGGCTGCATATTTCCCTGAATGCCCGCCCCAGGGAATTTCGCCCTCTGGCAGCAGGATGGAAATATTGGCCGGAGCACCGGGATCGCCTTGAACGAGCCGGACAGGCGCGGGGGACAACCAATGCTGGAAAGCTTCCGGTTCCGCCACGGTGGCAGACAAGGCGACGCGGCGCATGCCGGGCGCGATCGTCTGCAAGCGGGCAAGGGAGAGGCTCAGCAGATCGCCGCGCTTTTGGGTGGCGAAGGCGTGAACTTCGTCGACAATCACGGTGCGAAGGTTGGCGAACATCGCAAATGAATCGGGATAGGACAGCAAGAGGCTGAGCGATTCCGGGGTGGTCAGCAATATCTGCGGCGGATTTTCCCGCTGCCGCTTCTTGCGGTCCGAGGGTGTATCCCCGGTGCGCGTCTCCACCCGGATATCGAGCCCCATGTCGTCAATCGGAGCCAGCAGATTGCGCCGCACATCGACGGCCAATGCTTTGAGCGGAGAGATGTAGAGCGTGTGCAGGCCTTCGCCTGGCGTCTCGATCAGATCGGCAAGCACGGGCAGAAACCCAGCCAGCGTCTTTCCCGCCCCCGTGGGCGCGACGAGCAGAGTATGTTCGCCTGCTTGTGCGGCTTGCAACATCTCAAGCTGATAACGTCGCGGCTGCCAGCCCTTGGCCGCGAACCAGTCAGCAAGGGGGGAAGGCAGGGTGGTCACGCGTTCCTTTTCGGCCAGCCCTGCTGCCAAATCAATGCGCGACCGGATCCCCGCGTTCCAGCCCGGATGCTTTCAGTTGTGCGTCAATCATGGCCATCAGGCGGTCGAGCCCAACCTGATCTTTCGCTTCGGCGCGGGCCACGAGCACATCCTGCGTGTTGGACGCGCGCAGCAGCCACCAGCCATCGGGCGTGTTGACCCGCGCGCCATCCGTGCGGTTCACGTTCGCGCCTTCGGCTTCCAGCCGGGCCAGCACTTCTTCGACCACCGCGAACTTGCGGCTTTCATCAACCTGAAAGCGCAGTTCCGGTGTGTTGATCATCGCGGGCATCGCGTCCTTTAGCGCGGTCAGCGATCCGCCCAGTTCGCGGATCGCGCGGATGAAGCGGACGGCGACATATTGGGCATCGTCAAAGCCGTAAAAATCATTTTGGTAAAAGATATGGCCGCTCATTTCGCCAGCCAGCGGGCTATGGGTTTCCTTCATCTTGACCTTGATCAGGCTGTGCCCGGTTTTCCACATCAGCGGCACACCGCCCAGCTCGGCGATCCGGTCATACAGCGCCTGGCTGGCCTTCACGTCGGCAATGATCGTGGCGCCGGGTTCCAGCTTCAGCACGGATTCGGCCAGGATCGACAGGATCTGATCGCCCCATATCACCCGGCCCTGGCCGTCTATCGCGCCAATCCTGTCTCCGTCTCCGTCAAAGGCCAGACCAAAATCCAGATTCTTCTCCGCGACCAGCGCTTTCAGGTCTGCCAGGTTTTCCTCTACCGTGGGATCGGGATGATGGTTGGGGAACGTGCCGTCAATCTCGGTGAAGATGGTATGATGCTCGCCGGGCAATAGTTTTACGAGCTTTTCGATCACCCGCCCCGCCGCGCCATTACCGGCATCCCAGCCGATGCGAAACGCGCCGCCATCATAGCCCTTGACCAGCCGGGCGACATAATCATCCTCGATATCGACCGTGCGGATCGAGCCGCTGCCGCTGTCCCAGTCACCGGCGGCGGACATGGTGCCCAGCCGCTGGATGTCCGCCCCGTAAAACGGCGCGTGGCCGATCACCATCTTGAAGCCGTTATATTCGGCGGGGTTGTGGCTGCCGGTGATCTGGATGCCGCCATCCACGCCTTCCAGCACCGCTTCCGCATAGTAGAGCATCGGCGTCGGCCCCAGGCCCACGCGCACCACATCCACGCCTGCCGCGATCAGCCCGGTAATCAACGCTGATTCGAGCATGGGGGAAGAGATGCGCCCGTCATAGCCGACCGCAACAGTCTTGCCGCCGCCCCGCCGGATGATGGTGCCGAATGTCCGCCCGATCGCCTGCGCGTCTTCAACGCCCAAAGTCTTGCCGACGATCCCCCGAATATCATATTCACGCAGGGCAGAGGGATTGAATTCATGCGTCATGGGCAAAGGCTTTCATTGCAAACAGGCCGAACACGCTAAACGCCCTAGCGGCTGATTTGTTGCAAAAGCGTGTCCCGCGCCTGATTTACGCGCGCGGCGAGTTCCGCGCTGCCCCCGGCATCGGGATGGACCTTGGCGATCAGGCGGCGATGCGCGGCAAGGATGGTTTCGGCGTTTGAACCCGCAGGCACATCCAGCAGTTTCGCCGCTTCAGTCGCGCTCATAGTCGAAGAGGGCGACAGGAACTGCTTCCCGAAATGATAGATCAGCGCCACAATCGCAGCGAGAACGATAAACCGCATCATACGAGTTCAAGTTCCCGCTGATCGCTTTCCCGTTCGGGCAGGGACAGGCCGGAAATCATCTCGCGCAGTTCCTGCCGCGCCGCGATATGACTGATACCGATGCTGCCGATCGCTTCCACGTCCAGCAGGGTCAGTCCCTTGGGGAACAGCTCGCGATAGATAACCCGTTCGCTAAGGCCGCTGATTGTGCGGAAACCGACGCGCTTGGAAAGCTCTCCCAGCGCGCGGCCCACGCGTTTCATGTTGTTGGCCTCAATATGCTGGAGCCGGTTGCGCAGCACCACCCAATCGACTTGTACGCCATCCGCCTTGGCGCGTTCGCGGCGGAGATCCCAGATGAGTTCGGAATAGAAGCTGGGCTTCTTCACCTTGAACGTCTCGGCATCCACCTGGCCCAGCAGATCAAGATCGACAAAGCTGTCATTGATCGGCGTGACGATCGTGTCGGCCTTGGCAATGGCCGCGCGGGAAACAGGATCGTCGCGACCCGGCGTATCGATCACGATGAAATCCGCGCCGCTGCCGATCCGGGCGATCTCCTGATCCAGGCCCTCAGGCGTCAGCACGCCAAGGGCAATATGCTCTGGCGAGGGCAGGGAAATTTCACGTCGCCGGGCGGTTGCGGCCCGGTTGTCGAGGTAACGCGTCATCGTCTGCTGGCGCGTGTCGAGATCGATCGCGGCCACATCATAGCCGGTTGCCGCCAGCGCCACGGCCGTATGAACCGCCGTTGTGGACTTGCCTGTGCCGCCCTTTTCAT
>JANOAJ010000047.1:0-18576 GCA_031411035.1 Sphingomonadales bacterium | reverse complement strand
GGTATCGGCAAGACGATGGCCGACTGGTCACCATCATTTTCCTCGGTCGTGACCGAGACGGGAGTTGCTTCGCGCGCATGTATGCCGATCAGTTGCGGGACCATGGCCAACCAGAAACCAAAGGCACAACATTTGGTAGTGGAATTGGCTTCGGAACCGGAGCGGGGGTCGCCATGGTCGATATGACGTCGCCTGGGACTTTGCTTATCTGGCGTGACGGCGAAAAGAAGACCAAGCTCGTCAAAACGCCGGGCGGCGGCTACAATCTGATCTTCACCGTGCGACCAGACAAATTCATCTACTGATCCTCGCTCTCGCCTGAGGAAGTGCCGGTGGCGACCTGGCAAACGTCACGGACAGGTCAGAATTTCCGCGTGACGCTGCATGAATGGCGGGCAAGAACCGACTATAGCCTTGCGAACGTTCAACGTCAGCCATGTCAGCGAAAGTAGCCGCGTGCGAAACAGGCGCGAGACCGTTCTGGGCTCTTCTGATTTCCTCCTGCCAGATGCGAAAGCCGCTTACCCGATCTGCGCGCGCGCGATCTTCTTCTCGATCTAGGCGGCGGCCTTTTCGGCCTTTATCCGGCGCGTGAACACCTTGCGCATATAGGTCTGATCCTTCTCGCTCAGGATCTTTTCGGCCTCTACGAACTGCTCGGTTTCCTCCTCGAGAATGTGGTCGAGATATTCCTTCTTGAGCGCAGTGAAATGGCGCAACCATCCAGGCGCCGTGATGTCGCGCGCGGCAGCGTCGGCCATCAGCTTGTCGAGTTTGTGGTGATCGCCCACCGCATGGCGCGCAAATGCCGTCGTTTCGGGATTGCGCATGACGGTTGACCATAGTGACTGTTCTTCAGCCGCAGCATGGCCGTGCACGTCGCGCACGAACTCTTCGAACAATGTCTTGCGCGCTGGATCCTTCGGACCCGTCGCCTGGATCATCGCCAAAAGCGCGCGGTGTTTGTCATGATCTTCAACCAGCCGACCGAATATCGCGGGATTGCCGCGGTACTTTGTCGCGGGTGTGGAGCCGATCCTGGCGGCAACGTCCGGAGCAACCAGCTTGGCGCGGGCGACCGAAGCGGCCTTTGCAGATTTCTGCGCAGATGGGCGTTTTGGGCGAGACATGGACGTTTCCTTCAGTAGCGCGGGCGCAGGAGCATGAACGAACCAGCCTGCATGACCCGCCCCTCGAATCTGCATGATAGCAAGCAGTCAATCACACCATAACGGAAGGCCTGAATGATTGGCAGCTATTCGCACGACCAATCGTCCACAATGTCAGTGCGGTTGGGATCGCGCGCTTCTCTTGGAAGCACCCGGTACATTCCTCGCTTGGCCGGCCCTTGCCGACGTCACTCAATGGGTCGCGTCATCACTCACGGAAATCGCTTGCGCGGGGCACTGGCTGACCGCGCGGCGTACCAGATCCTCGAGTTCCGGCGGCACTTCGCTGACCAGCACGGTGGCATAGCCGTCGTCATGCAATTCGAACACCTCGGGGCAGATGCCCACGCAGATCCCGAAACCAGCGCATATTTCCGTATCGACGCGGACTTTCATTGTCAGCCAGCCTCCACCGGGTCAAACTCGAGATTGATGTGCGTCAATCCGCGCAAAATGAAGGTTGGCAGATAGCTGTAGCGTCGTGCTTCGCGCGGCCCGTGAACCGTTTCGGAAACGCGAATGTCGCTTGTCCGGTCAAACATGCGGTTGAGGCTGACAACGGCTTCCGCCCGCGCCAGTGGCGCACCGGGACAGGCATGGCGGCCGGCACCGAATGCCACATGCAATCGGGCGTTCTTCCTGTCGAGCTGGAACTCTCCGGGGTTCTCGAACTTCCGGGAATCCCGATTGGCGGCGCTGTTGGCGATGTACAGGAATGTGCCTGCGGGGACATCGACGCCGCCGACGCTTGTCGGTTTTTTCGCCAACCGGAAGTCGCCCTTGACCGGCCCCTCGATCCGCAGACATTCCTCGACGAAATTGGGGATGAGACTGCGATCGGCACGAAGGCGTTGCTGAATGTCAGGGCGATCGCCGACAATCTGGAAGGCGTAGCTGAGCAATCGCACCGTGGTTTCCTGGCCTGCGGCAAACACATTGGCGGCGATCCGCGCGACTTCGATTGGCTCCGGCACCGCACCGCCGGGGAATGTGGCATTGGCCAGGCCAGTCAGGATACCCTCTTTGGGATTGCGCCTGCGATCCTCGATATAGGTCGAGAATTTGCCGTAAAGCCACTCCAGCGGCCCGTGCGTTACCTCACCGTCCGTGCCGCCGACCACCGCGCCGCCACTTTCCTGTTCCACCCGGATGAGGTGCTTGCGGAACTCTATCCGGTCCTCGGCCGGCACGCCCAGCAAGTCGGCAACGACGAGCACCGCGAAGGGCTGGGCAAAGTCGTTCATGAACTCGCACTCGCCACGCGAAATGAAGCTGTCGATCTGACTGTCGGCCAGTTTCCACATGAACTCCTCATTTTCCTTGAGGCGCTTGGGCGTAATCAGCGACATCAGCAGCGCCCGGTGGGCCGTGTGCACCGGCGGGTCCATTGTCGGGAGCTGATCGTAAAAGGGAGTCTGGTCGCGGAACTGTTCGATCAGTTCGGAAATATCCTCGTCCCTGTGGTCATCAAGTGGAATGGGGCAGCCCGCGAACGGCCCCGTGGTTGACATGACGGAAGAGAAGCGTTCCGGATCGTTATAGATCTCAAGGGCTTCGTTGTAGCCAGTGACCATGACGACGCCCTGATGCGGTTCACGCACCACGGGAGACTGCGCTCTCAGATAATCAAAATAGGCGTACGGATCGTTGACGAACCGGTCGCTGCGGAAGAAATCATGCGCTTCAAACTCGCTGGCCGTATCGTTCATGTTTTCTCCTTTGGCACGACCGGGATATTGGGGTTGATCACCGTCTGAATGCCTGCCCGGCGTATAACAACGTCACTGTGCATCGGCCACAAGTCCGCTTTGGACGCGAATGCTTATCGCCCGAACGATCCCCGCTGGTCGCTGCCAGTCGCGCCGATGAGCGGAATCGGACGGCAGCGATCATGTCTAACGGCCTTCGTGAAGCGCAAATCCGCCGCGACGGGGCTGCGTCCCGCAATGATGTTGCCGTTCCCCCCAGCATAGGATTGGTGAGCCTGTTCGGGGATCACTGCTCCGCCACGCGCCATTGATTTGCCGCAGTTCCCCGTTACCATCGGGACTGTGGCGAAGGCTGGGCTATCGTGACCGGTCTTGCGCGCGTTGTTCGGAGTCGTTTGCGCGTATGAAATACGCTCCCTTTTTTCTGGTTTTGCTGGCGTTGCCTGTCGCTGCCTGCAGCAAGAACCGCATCGCCCCGGCCAGTCTGGTGCCAACAGACTGGAAAGCTGTTGTCACGCCTTCTGACATGGACCGGATTCGCAACTGGCGGACGGCATTCGTGAAAGCGGTGGAGGATGCGCGCAGGCGGGGCAGTGGTGCTGGTGTAACGGCCGAGGGCAATTTGCTTGATCCTGATGCGGCTCTGGGCCCGCCCGGCCCGCCGCCCGGCCAGTATCAGTGCCGGGTTATCAAGCTGGGGGGCAAGATGATGGCCGCGCTGGTTGCCTACCCGGCCACCAGTTGCACCCTTACCACCGAAGGGGATGTCATCGGCTTTGCCCGCACAGGCGGTGTGCAAAGGCCAGTGGGACTGATCTTTCCTGGTGATGGCCCGCGTCAGATCTTTCTTGGCACGATGATGCTGGGGGATGAACGGCGGGCGCTGGAATATGGTCGTGATGCCACGCGTGACATGGCGGGCGCGGTGGAGCGGATCGGACCGAACCGGTGGCGTCTGATCCTGCCTTATCCGCGCATGGAATCCATGATGGATGTGATCGAACTCGTCCCGATAAGCTGACGCTTGGCCTTTGGCCCGCTTTGTCCTAGTCTTTCCCCCAATCAGAAAATGAGGGTGGAACCATGATCCTGATGACCTTTGCCGCCGCCGCGATGCTGCCGCCCGCACATATCGATGATCGCATCGTGCGGACGACGGATTGCCGCCCCGGAATCATCCGCGCTGCCTATGAAAGTGATGCCCGGCCCCGCGTCGCGCCGCGCGTTCCCAAGGGCGAAAGCCGCAACCGGGGGCCACGCCGCTGCATCGTGCTGGCAAGCGTTTGATGCGGGTCGCGTTCGCGCCGCTGGCGTTGATGGCAGTGGCGTCACCGGCGCAGGCAGAAGCCCTGCGTGATGCGGTAACGGCGGATATGCCATCGTTGCTGGCGATCTACCGGGATCTCCACGCCAATCCCGAACTCAGTCTCAGTGAAGTGCGCAGCGCGGGCGTGCTTGCCGCCGAAGCGAAGAAGCTGGGCTTTTCAGTCACCACCGGCGTGGGCGGCAATGGCGTGGTCGCCGTCATGCGCAACGGCCCCGGCAAGACGCTGCTGATCCGCGCAGACATGGATGCCCTGCCGCTGACGGAAAAGACCGGCCTTGCCTTTGCATCCAAAAATGCCGGTGTGATGCATGCCTGCGGACATGACACGCACATGACGGGCTGGATCGGCACGGCTCGGCGTCTGGCCGCGATGAAGGACAAATGGTCAGGCACGCTGATCATGATCGGCCAGCCTGCGGAAGAACGGGTGGCAGGCGCGGGGGCCATGCTGAAGGACGGGCTCTACAGCCGCTTTCCCAAACCCGATATCGCGCTTGCCTTCCATGATTCGCCGCTGCCTGCCGGCGTGATCGGCTATACCGACGGCTATTCCCTCGCCAATGTGGATGGCATTGATATCAAGGTGAAGGGCGTCGGCACCCACGGTGCGGCACCGCATCTGGGCAAGGATCCGATATTGCTCGCCAGCCGGATCGTCGTGGCCCTGCAATCACTGGTTTCGCGGGACATTGATCCGCTTGAATCCGGCGTGGTTACCGTTGGCAGCTTCCATGGCGGCACGAAGCGCAACATCATTTCCGATGAGGTAACGTTGCAACTCACCGTGCGCAGCTACAAGCCCGAAGTGCGCAAGATCCTGCTTGATGGCATTGCCCGGATTGCCCGGGGGGAAGCGATTGCGGCGGGTATGCCCGAAGACCGGATGCCCGAAGTCACGTCCGACGGCGAATCGGCAGACGCCACATTCAATACGCATGACATTACCCAGCATCTGGCCGGTGTGTTCACCACGCGCTTCGGCGGTGACCGCGTCCGCGCCGTGCCGCCGATCATGGCCAGTGAAGATTTTGGCCAGTTCAGCGCGGGTTATCCGGGCACGCAGAGCCTGATCTTCTGGGTGGGCGGCACGCCCAGGGCGGCACTCGATGCAGTCAAAGGCGATGTCACCAAGGTGCCGGGCCTGCATTCTCCGCAATGGGCACCCGATGCCGAGGCGGTGATCTCCACCGCCACCGAAGCGATGACGGCCGCCGCGCTCGACATACTGGCCAAGTGACAGAACCGGTTCTCGAACGCATTGCCGCCGCGCTTGAGCGGCTGGCCCCGCCGGTCCCCCAGCCTGTCGTGGCGGGCGCGCCTGCCTATGTCTGGCGGCATGGCTCGCTGGTGGCCGTGGCCGAGTTCCTGCCATTGGCGCTTTCGCTTCTGACCGGCATTGACGCGCAGCGTGATGCCCTTGTCGAAAATGGCAGGCGTCTGGCCAATGGCCATGCCGCGCATGATGCGCTGCTCTGGGGTGCGCGGGGATCGGGCAAATCGGCGCTGGTCAAATCCGGTATCGGTGCGCTGCAATCTGAAGGACTGGATCTGGCACTGGTGGAAGTGGGGGCGGATGCCCTGCATGATCTGGCGGATGTGTTTGATATTGTGCGGGGATGGGACCGTGCCGTCATCATCTTCATTGACGATCTGGCGTTTGAGGGGGGTGACGAGGCGGCGCGGACGTTGCGATCAGTGCTGGAAGGCGGGGCGTCTGCCCGGCCCGCGCATGTCCGGCTTTATGTCACCTCGAACCGTCGCCACATTCTCTCCCGCGATATGGCAGAACAGACCAGCGCCATAAATCCGCGCGATGTGGTGGACGACCGGCTGGCCCTTGCAGACCGGTTCGGCCTCAGCCTCGGGTTCCATGTGTGCGATCAGGATACGTGGCTCGACATGGTGGATCGCTATGCGCGCAGCCTGGGGCTGGAATGGGATTCGGCAGACGCGCTGACCTGGGCCACCCAGCGCGGCGCGCGATCAGGCCGCATGGCCTGGCACTACGCAACGGAGCTGGCAGGCCGGGCAGGCAAGGCAATTTAAGGCGGGTGGGATGGGTGTGCGGCATCAGACACTCCCGCGCTATCGCTTGGGATTTTTCGCTAAAATCGTCCCCCGGACGATTTTCATACCCGAAAAATGGTGGACAGGGCTGGATTCGAACCAGCGTACGGAAACCCGGGCAGATTTACAGTCTGCTGCCTTTAACCACTCGGCCACCTGTCCATATGGGGCGCAAATGCGAGGCAGCCCCTTGGCGAAGCCGCGCCGCTAAGTCAATCACCCCTGCGGGTCAATTATGCTCGATGAACCATTCGGTTGAAGGCGCGCGGGTGGGCATCAGGGCGTTGGCAGGATCGTCGCCGTCCTTGTAGCCAATGGCCATGCCCGTCCAGAGGATGCGTTCGGGCGGGGTGCCAAGAAACGCGCCGATGGTTTTGGGATAGACCGCCCAGCATTCCTGCGGGCAGCTATCCAGCCCTGCCTCACACAGCAGCAGCATCACATTTTGCAGCATCATCCCCGCGTCGCCCCATTGCGGCGGCCCCATCTGCCGGTCGAGAGTGAGGAACAGGCCGACCGGCGCGCCGAAGAACTGAAAGTTGCGCGAAAACCAGATCGCGCGGCCTTTTCTGTCCTCACGCGCGATGCCGATGCTGCCATAGAGCATTTCGCCCACTTCGAAGCGGCGGGCTTCATAGGGATCTTTCAGACCGGCCGGATAAATGGCATATTCGGGTGTTTCCGGTGCCCGGGCGGCAATCTTTTCGGCCATGATCGCTTTGAGGCGGGTCATCGAGTCGCCATGCACCAGATCGATATGCCAGGGTTGCAGATTGCCGCCAGTCGCCGCACGCGCCGCGCGCTCGATGATGTCCTTCACCAACGCAATATCTACGGGCTTGTCTGTAAAACCGCGGACAGAGCGGCGATAGGCGACAGCTTCGGAAACGTTCATCGGGCGCATTCCCTTGCAAAGGATTAGGTGTGCAACTTTCCCTTGCCGTAAACGTCAATTTGCGCAAGTGGCTTCGCATCTTCAAGGAAACAGACAGGAGTCGAACCATGGCGACAGCCTATATCGTTGATGCCCTCCGCACCGCTGGTGGCAAGCGGAACGGAAAACTGGCCGGAGTGCATCCGGTGGATATGGCCGCCGCCACGCTGGATGCCATAGTGGCGCGCAGCGGTATTGACGGTGGTCGCGTGGAGGACGTGATCATGGGTTGTGTGAGCCAGGGTGGCCAGCAGGCCATGCAGGTTGGCCGTAATGCGGTGCTCGCCGCAAAGAACCTGCCCCAGCATGTGCCCGCTGTCACGATCGACCGCCAGTGCGGGTCATCCCAGCAGGCGATCCAGTTTGCCGCCCAGGCCGTGATGTCTGGCACGATGGATATGGTGATTGCCGCAGGCGTGGAAAGCATGACGCGGGTGCCGATGGGCTCCACCGCGATGTTCCACGCCAAGGAAGGGCTGGGCGGATACAAGTCCCCGGGCCTGGAAGCGAAATATCCCGGCATCATGTGGTCCCAGTTCATGGGCGCGGAAATGATCGTGCAGAAGCATGGCTTTACCAAGGATGATCTCGACCGGTTCGCCTATGAAAGCCATATCAAGGCCATCGAAGCGACAAATCTGGGCGCGTTCGACAATGAGATTCTCGGGATCGAGATTGAGACGCCCGAAGGCCCGCAGATGCACGTGCGCGATGAAGGCATTCGCTTTGATGCCACGCCCGAAAGCATTGCCGGGGTCAAGCTGCTGCAGGAAGGTGGCACGCTGACCGCTGCATCCTCCAGCCAGATTTGCGATGGCGCTTCGGCAGCGCTGATCGTGTCGGAACAGGCGCTCAAGGATCACGGCCTCACACCGATTGCCCGCATCCATAATCTGACGGTGACAGCGGGCGATCCCGTCATCATGCTGGAAGAGCCGCTGTTCGCCACCGACCGCGCCCTGAAGCGCGCCGGGATGACGATCCACGATATCGATCTGTTCGAAGTCAATGAAGCCTTTGCTTCGGTGCCGCTCGCCTGGCTCAAGCACACAGGGGCCAATCCCGAACGGCTCAACGTAAATGGCGGCGCGATCGCGCTGGGCCATCCGCTGGGCGCTTCGGGCACCAAGCTGATGGCGACGCTGCTCAACGCGCTCAAGAATCGCGGCGGCAGATACGGTCTGCAAACCATGTGCGAAGGCGGTGGCGTGGCCAACGTCACGATTGTTGAACGGCTTTAAGGAGAGAGCCCCATGAAACTTGATAACACAGTATCGGCTGTCATCACCGGCGGCGCATCCGGCCTGGGTGCCGCCACGGCGCGCGCGCTGGCAGCCAAGGGCGTGAAAGTCGCCATTTTCGATCTGCAGGCGGAAAAGGGCGAAGCGATGGCGGCCGAAATCGGCGGTGTGTTCTGCGAAGTCAATGTCACATCGGATGAAAGCGTGGCCGCCGGCTTTGCCAAGGCGCGCGCAGCCAATGGGCAGGAACGCATCCTCGTCAACTGCGCCGGAACCGGTGCGGCGATGAAGACCGCAAGCCGTTCCAAGGAAGATGGCTCGATCAAATTCTATCCGCCTGCAGCCTTTGACTGGCTGATCCAGATCAATCTCGTTGGCACTTTCCGCTGCATCGCGATGTCGGCAGCGGGCATGATGACGCTTGATCCCCATAATGAAGATGGTGCCCGTGGTGCCATCGTCAACACGGCCTCGGTCGCCGGGGAAGACGGCCAGATGGGCCAGGTTGCCTATTCCGCGTCGAAGGCGGGCGTGATCGGCATGACCCTGCCCATCGCGCGCGACCTGATGAGCGAAGGCATCCGCGTCAACACGATCCTGCCGGGCATTTTCGAAACGCCGCTGATGCTGGGCGCGCCACAGGCAGTGAAGGATGCGCTGGCCGCGTCTGTTCCCTTTCCCAAGCGCCTCGGCAAGCCGCAGGAATATGCGCATCTGGCGCTGACCATGATCGAGAATGACTATTTCAACGGCGAAGATGTGCGCCTTGATGGTGCCATCCGCATGGCGCCCCGCTGATATGGCAAAACCGGAAAGCTGGCGGCTTGATGCCGCCAGCTACCCAGTAACGATGGTGACCAACACCCGGTTCCAGGATCTGGATATTAACGGGCACCTCAACAATGTCTCGTTTGCGGCCCTGTTTGAAAACGCCCGCGTGCAGATCAACCTCAAGGCCAGGCTGCAGGAAAACCGTGCCCCGAACGAGCGGACGATGGTGGCGAACGTCACCATCAATTATCTGCGGGAAGGCCAGTATCCCGGTGACGTGACGATCTGTTCGGGTATCGGCAGCATCGGCAATTCCAGTTGGTCAATCATCCAGGCCATGTTCCAGAACGGCCTGTGCATCGCCACCTGCGATACTGTCGTGGTTTGCCGGACGGACAATGAATCCAAACCACTGCGCGCGGCATTGCGAGCGGAGCTTGGGGTAATGCTGGTCCAGCGCCCCGCAGCCTAGTCCACAAACACCGGCACCCGTTTCGCCATCCCGGCTGCCACCGCTTCAAACTGGTTGGGCGTGCGGATCACTTTCACCTGTTCGGCGCTTTCCGCCATAAGCAGTTCGGCATCGCTCGCGTGGTGGACGAGATTGCAAAGCCGCTTGGCACCGCGAATGGCATGGGGATTCTTGTTGGCAATCACCTGCGCCAGTTCCATCGCCTTGGCGCGCGGATCATCGGCAAGGTGCGTGATGAAGCCGTGCATATGCGCTTCGGTGCCGTTGAATTCCCGGTTGGTATAGGTCAGTTCGCGCAGCACATCATCGCGCACGAGCCCGCGCCATAGCGGGAAGCCTGCCATATCGGGCACCAGCCCCCATTTCATTTCCATGATGGCGCACCGTGTATCGGGATGCGCGATCTTGATGTCTGCGCCTGAAAGAATCTGGAATCCGCCGCCAAAGGCCACGCCGTGCGCTGCCGCGATCACCGGCACAGGCAATGTCCGCCAGCCCCAGGCAACATGCTGCGGCAGATTGGCGTCCCCATGGCTGCGTGCGGAGAGATCATTGCCAGATCCGCCGCTGGCCATGCTGGAAAGATCGAGCCCGGCGCAAAAGGCCCTGCCTTCCCCCGAAAGGACAACCACCCGCAGACCCGGCGTCGTTTCCAGTCGGGCAATGGCCTCGGCAATTCCGGCAAACATCGCCGGATCCAGCGCGTTCATCTTGTCCGCCCGGATCAGGCGCACATCGGCAATGCCGTTTTCCAGCATGGTGATTGAGACGCGGTCTTTCATGCGGAATTCCTTTTCAGTGCAGCCTCGACCAGTGGCAGCTGGTCATTGCCGAAATACATATCCGTGCCATCGATGAACATGGTGGGGGAGCCATAGCCACCCCGGGCGATCACTTCCTCGGTATTGGCGCGCAGCATTGCCTTGACTGCATCGGTCTGTGCGGCGGCACGCAGCGCTTCCCCATTCAGCCCGGCTGCATTGGCGACCGCAACCAGCACATCAGGATCATCCAGATTTTCCGCGCGCCCGAAATAGCTTTCAAACGCGGCCTTGGTGAAGCTGGCCAGCGCTGGCATATCGTCAGCCAGTGCGCAGGCAAAGCGCATGGCGTTGACGCTTTTGGCGGGATGATATTGCGAGGGGAATTGCAGCGTCACCCCGGCAAGGGCGGCCCAGTCTTTCAGCACCTTCCAGCTATGCTGCAGCTTGCGGTTATCGCTCTGCTCTCGCGCGGCATAGACGCTTTGGTTCACTGCATTGAACACGCCGCCGACAAGGATCGGGCGCCAGGTAACGATCGCCCCGGTGCGGGCAAGAACCCCCTGCACATTGGTGAAAGCCAGATAGGTCCAGGGGCTGGACAGATCATAGAAGAATTCAAGAGTGTGGGTCATGGTGTGCCAGCCAGTTCCTGTTCAAATCGCGCTTCCATCAACGTGTTGAAGCGCTGCAATTCTCCCGCATCGATAAAGGCATTGGCATTCCCCGATACCTGCCGCGCCCGCTTGTTCGCCAGATCGAAAAAATTGTCATGATTGGCGAGGAAGATATCCGCCTTGATCTCGCGGATTTTGATGAAACTCGCCCGGAAATTGGCGATCATGCCGGGATAGGCTTCCGGTTTAAGAGACTGGCCCGCGACGGTCGCGCTGCAATGGAAAAACACCTGATGCTGCACGCCATCGGTACCTCGCGCGGCCATGCTCCATGATGTGCAGCCGGGGGAATGTCCCGGCGTCAGATACGCGGTTAGAGTGGTGCCGCCCAGCGTCACCGTTTCGCCATCGGTGATCACGCGGTCAACCCGAATGGGCGGAAACTTCAGGCCCTTGCTTGGCCCGTGGCCAATATCACCCGCCTCGAGAAACGGGCGGTCTCCTGCGCTCGCTATCATGATCGCTCCACTGGCACGCTGAAGGCCGGCAAGCCCGCCTGCATGATCGATATGGGCGTGGCTGTTCAGCAGATATTTGACGTCGTGAATGTCATAGCCCAGCGCATGAATATTCGCGATGATCTGCGGCACCGATTGCGGAAGGATGCCATCAATCAGGATATGACCGTGGGGCGTGGTGATCAGCCAGGCGCTCACCCCCGCCGTTCCCACATAGTGAATATTGGCGATCACCGTAAACGGGGGAAAAGGTGCATTCCAGCGTCCCGCGACCGCAAAGGGATTGAGCGGAGCGATCTCGGCGGCAGCAATGGCTGCATCATCCGCCAGCGGCGCGGGGCGCTCAGGTGGATTGCAACTGCTGGCAAGCAGCAAGGCCAGAATGGTTGCGAGCCTACCCGTCATCATGCCCTGAAACCATGCGGGAGACTGATCTTCAGTTTTGCTGTCGATCTGACCTGACCTGAACCCCCCGGCGACGCTTCGACCCGTCGCCGGGGATACGGTTCGCTAGACCAGATGACGCGAGAATGCAAAGCCATCACGCCTTGGCCTTGGCCCAATACTGATCCCGCAGCAGGCGCTTGTAGAGCTTGCCGGTATCGTGCCGGGGCAGTTCCGCCATGAAGTCGATGCGCCGGGGAATTTTGACGCCCGACAGTTTCTCGCGCGCATAGGCAATGATATCATCGCGCAACGCATCGCCGGCTTCGGCCATATTGACCGGTTGCACCACGGCAATGACCTCTTCGCCCATTTCCTCGTGCGGCCCGCCGATCACCGCCACATCCTGAATGCGGGGATGAGAGACAAGATGGTTTTCGATTTCCTGCGGGTAGATATTCACGCCGCCCGAAATGATCATGAAGCTCTTGCGATCCGTGAGGTAGAGATAGCCGTCCTCATCCATCCAGCCCACATCCCCCAGCGTTGACCAGCCCCTGGAATTGCGGCTGGAGGAGGTTTTGTCGCTGTCTCCGTGATATTCGAAAACATTCTCGCTTTCGAAAAAGATCGCCCCTTCACTGCGTGGGGGCAGTTCGGTTTCATTGTCATCCGCCATAATATGGAGCACGCCCGATACGGCCTTGCCGACAGATCCCTTATGCGCCAGCCATTCGGCTGACGTGATGAAGGTTGATCCATTGCCTTCGGAACCGGCATAATATTCCTGAAGCACCGGCCCCCACCACGAAATCATCGCTTCCTTCACCGGCACCGGGCAGGGTGCGGCGGCGTGGATGGCGCAATCCATAGAGGAAAGATCATAGCGCAACCGTACCGCTTCAGGCAGTTTCAGCATCCGCACGAAATGGGTGGGCACCCATTGGCTGCAGGTTGCCTTGTATTTTTCGATATGGGCCAGCGCGGCTTCGGGATCGAACTTCTTCATGATCACCACGGTGCCGCCCACCTTGTGCATGGTCATCGTCCAGCGCAGCGGCGCGGCATGATAGAGCGGGGCAGGGCTGAGATAGACGCTGTCCGGATTGAACCGGTAAAGCATCATCGCCAACTGGACGAGCACATTGGTCTGATCAATGGCAGGGTCTTCGGGAAGGGGAATCCGCACGCCCTTGGGCCTGCCCGTGGTGCCGGAGGAATAGAGCATGTCAACACCGGCCCGTTGATCGGCCACCGGCGTCGCCGGCATGGCGGCCAGGGCTGTTTCCCAGTTGCCATAACCCGGAATGGAGCCATCCAGCGCATAGCGTTCGATCTGTGTCGTCAGGGCTTGTGCTGCCGCCGAGAGGCTGCCCGATACGACCAGCAGTTTTGCGCCGGAATTCTCCAGGATATAGTCCGTCTCATCCTGAGTCAGGCGCGATGAAATGCACACATAGCGCAGGCCGGAACGCTGTGCCCCCCATGTCAGGCTGAAATATTCGGGCGTGTTCTCCAGCATGAAGGCCACCACGTCTTCATGCTGCAACCCGCGCGACCGAAAGAATTGCGCCACCCGGTTCGATGCTTCGTCAAGCTGCTTGTAGGTTGTGACCGCGCCGGTTTCCGCAACGATGATGGCAGCTTTTTCGGGATGGGTGGCGGCGTGGACGCTCGGGTGCATGGGGGCAAAATCCTCTCTTGTCGGGCGAATCTCTGCCCGCTTTACGTTTACGATAACGTGACACCCTGTTGCAGGCCAGCACCGATATTTGCGCGGCGCGGATTGCCTCGCTAAGCCATTGGCGATGAAGCCTGAAGCGCCTGATTTTGATCCCGTCCGCCTGATCCGGATGATGGCACGCAGCGGCCATAATGCTGATATCGGTGTGGAATATGGCGGGCACGGGGATGATTGGGCTGAACTGGTTCTGCCTTATGCCGACAAGCTGGTGAGCGATTCCGCGACGGGCATTCTGGCGTCCGGCCCCATTTTCACGATGATGGACATGTCTGCCACGCTTGCCATCTGGCTGGCGGCGAAAAAGTTCGTGCCGCAGGCCACGCTTGACATGCGGGTCGATTATCTTCGCCCCGCGATACCGGGACAGACAGTGCACGGGCGCTGTGAATGCTACCGGCTGACCCGTTCCATCGCCTTTGTCCGGGGGCAGGCGCATGATGGCGATCCGGCAGACCCGCTTGCTCATGTGGCAGGCACCTACATGTTCACGGCAGGCGCGTGATGCGTGCGAAATCTCCCTATGCGAAAACGATGGGCTTTGGGCTTGAACGCGACAGCGAAGGCCGCCCGGTGCTGACGATGGAATGGGACGTCAGCAAATCGGGCCGCCCCGGTTTCGTCCATGGCGGGGCGCTGGCCGGGATGCTGGAAGCGATTACCTGGCTGACGCTGGAAGACGCGCTGCCCGAAGGCGACAAGCCGCGCATTAAGCCGATCAATGTCACCATATCCTATATGCGCGGCGCGCGGGAAAAGACGACCTATGCGCGGGCCACCATCGAACGGCTCGGCCGGCGGATCGCCAATGTGGAAGCGATCGCATGGCAGGATGATCCGGCGGCGCCTGTGGCCGTTGCCCAGATGAACCTCATGCTCGCCCGGGATTAGGGCTTCCAACCCGGGCGCCGAAGTGGCTAGGCTTGCTGACATGATCAACCGATTCGCCCTGTCCATCGCGCTTTGCCTCGCCCCCGCCATCGCCATCGCAGCACCTGCGCCTGGCAAAAAGCCGGTGGCAGCAGCACCTGTGCCAGCGCCGCTGGTGCGCGTTGCGCTCACTACCGGAATGGGGACGATTGTGGTGGAACTGGATCGGGCCCATGCGCCGGTCACCACCGCCAATTTTCTGCGCTATGTCGATCAGCGGCGATTTGACGGAATCGTGTTTTACCGTGCGATGCGGCTGGACTGGGGCACGCCGCCCAACGGCCTGATCCAGGCCGGCGTGCGGGGCGATCCCAAACGCACGCTGAAAGCCATCGCGCACGAACCGACGACACAAACCGGCATTCTCCACAAAGCGGGCACCATCTCGATGGCGCGCTGGGCCGTTGGCACTGCGACCGGGGATTTCTCGATCCTGCTGGCAGATATGCCTTCACTGGATGCTAACCCCTCCGCGCCCGGCGATAACGCGGGTTATGCTGCCTTTGGTCATGTCGTAAACGGCATGGATGTCGCTCGCAAAATCTGGGATGCCCCGCTTTCGCCGACAAAGGGCGAAGGGGTGCTGAAGGGGCAGTTGCTCGAAGTGCCAGTGAAGATCCTGACGGCACGGCGGGTGCCGCTGCCGGTGGCGTCAACTACGCCTTAGGGGGGCGCAGGATCGCTAGATCTCCCAGCTTTCACCCGGTTCCAGCGTGCGGAAGCGGGCCGGATCGATCCCCTCGCGGGCCACAGCGGCGGCGAGTCTCTGTGCAGGCTCTTCGATCGGTTCGTCCGTCAGTTGGATCGTACCGCAATGGTAGCCAAGCGTGGGCGGGCCGCCCATCATCTGATGGACTGTCACCGCTTCATCGGGATCCATATGGGCATCTGCCATGAACCAGCGCGGGGCATAGGCGCCAATCGGGCTGAGTGCGGCATCGAAGGATACGTGCTTCGCCATCAGCCGCTCTACCCACCAGCCCCCGGCAAAGCCGCTATCGCAATTGACGAACAGGCGCTTCTCAGGGGTGTGGAGCGTGAACGCGGCCCAGAGCGCTTCGTTGCGGTCGGACGACCAGCGGGCTGACCAGTGGTTGACAGGTTCGGCTTCCACAACCAGATCGCCGAAGGTCACGCGTTCATCCCAGTCAATGGCAGTGATCCGGGCAGCGGGGGCGGCCTTGCGGATAATCGTGTCATTGCCCAGCGGCGTGATGATCTGCGGATTGTGCGTGGTGACCAGTTGCTTCAGCGTCGCCACATCCAGATGGTCATAATGATTATGGCTGACCAGCACGACATCGATGGGCGGCAGATCAGCCAGCGCAACGCCGGGCGCCCGAACCCGCTTCGGGCCGACAAAGCGGAACGGGCTCATCCGCATTGACCAGACCGGATCGGTCAGGATGTTGATGCCGGCTGTCTGGATCAGCACCGTGACATGGCCGATCATCGTCAGGCGGATGGCGCTGCCTGCCACGCGTTCGGGCGGGGGTAGGAACGGCGCATTCTCGATCCAGTCCGGCCATTTCGCGCGCGTGCCGGAAAGTTGCCATTTGAGCAACTGACCCAACCCCTTGCCACCGCTCCGCACCGGGCCGAAAAAGTGCGTGCCATCAAAATGATCGCTGACCGGGCCGGTATAATAGCGGGACATGGCCTACGCCCCGTCCACCCACGCTTTGAGCAGGGTATGGGCGATGGCAAAGGGCGGCGGCGGTTTGAAACGGGCATCGGGATCGCCCGCAAGCGACGCCGCAGCTTCCGCGCGCGTTACCCAGATCGCGTCTTCCAGCTCGTTGGTGTCCAGCGTGATCCTCGGGTCGGACGCTTGGGCGATGCAGGCCATCATCAATTGCGAGCCGCCGAAGGGCCAGGGCTGGCTGGTAACATAGCGCACCGCGCCGGTCTTGACGCCTGCCTCTTCCTCAATCTCACGCCGCACCGCTTCCTCGATGCTTTCGCCGGGTTCAAGGAATCCGGCAAGGGCCGAATAATTGCCCTGCGGCCACATCGCCTGACGCCCGAGCAAGACCTTGCCCTCATGCTCTGCCAGCATGATGACGACGGGATCGGTGCGCGGGAAATGTTCGGTGTTGCAGGCCGTGCATTGCCGCCCCCAGCCTGCCCGGAACAGCCTGGTCGATCCGCCGCAGCGCGGGCAATATTTATGGTTGTTGTGCCAGTCGATCAGGGACCGCGCCGCGCCATAGATCGCAGCCTGATCGCCTGCCATCAGCGAAAGGGCCTGAAATGTGGCGGGCGAACGCATCGGCCCGCCCGCGGCTTCTACCAGCATCGTGAAATGCGGCTTTTCATCCACCAGCCCCAGCAGGATGAACTCGGCCTCCAGCGGCGCATCGGCCATCGAATGCCACACCAGATCACCTTCCGGCGTCAGCAGCGGATCAAGTCCCGAAAGGCCAAGCAGCCGCCCCCGCCAGTCGTTGAGCGCCGCGTTGAAGGCGTCCACATCATTGCGCAGCCGGTCTGCGCGATCCAGCGGAGAACCAGTGAAGCCGGGGTTATGATGGCTCACAGGCTGGCATACACGGATTTGGCGAAATCACCGGCGAAGGGCTGGTCGGCGCGCGTCATGATCTGCGTCCAGCCCGAAGCGCGGACATTGCGGGTGCGATCCACCCAGCCAATGGTGGACGCCGCCCCGGCCCAGCCATAGGTGCCAACGCCTTCGCCATTGGGGCCGGGCGCAAGGGTCACGCGGCCGCCCGCGCCAAAGCCCTGACCTTTGACAAAGCTGCCCATCCTGGTGTCGGGATGCACAAGGTTGGACATGCCGTGGACTGCGGCGGTTCGTCCCATTACGCGCGTTCTGCCCAGCGCCCCTTCGCCCATCAGCATGGCAAGGAACCGGTCGTAATCGCGCATCGTGGAAATCAGGCCGCCCCCGCCCATCGGAAAAGGCGGCTTGTCCAGATAAACGCTGTCCTTGCCGACATCGACCGGGAAGGGGCCGGCGGGCAATTGGAAATAATTGGTGGTAAGACGCGCCTTATCAGCTTCGGGCACCTGAAAGAAGCTGCTGGTCATGCCCAGCGGATCGAACAGGCGCGCTTTCAGAAAGCCGTCAAACGTCATCCCGCTCGCCACTTCGATCACGCGGCCCAGCAGATCAAGGCCCACCGAATAGCTCCACTGATAACCGGGATCGGAAATCAGCGGCAGGGTGGCCAGCCGGTTGGCAAATTCTTCAAGGCTTGGCGCGTGCTGCGGCGCGGGAAAGCCGGGCAGGGCATGGCGGCTGACCTGACCGCCGGTAATCCCCAGCCGGTTATAAGCTTCGAGCAGCGGGCCCTTGCTGACGATGTTGTAGCCCAGGCCCGCCGTGTGCGTCATCAATGTCCGCACCGTGATCGGCGTACGCGCGGGGCGGCCTTTCAGGCTCTTTTCGGGCTCCGTCATCACCATCGGATTGGCAAAAGCGGGCAGCAGATCGGCAATGTTCTGATCGAGCTTCAGCTTGCCATCCTCGACCAGCATCATCGCGGCCATGCCGGTGACGGGCTTGGTCATCGAATAGCAGCGGAACAAGGTGTCGGGCGTTACCGCCGTGACATCATCAAGCGCCAACGTGCCCGAAACCAGGAAATCCGCCTGATCGATACCGCGCGCGATGGCCGCGCCACCGCTTGCGACTTTCTTGGGGCTTGTCCAGCTATCAAGCATTGTCTGGATCTGGGGCCAGCCATGGCCGATCTCGCGCATCCCCTGCCGCGCGAAGGCCGGGCTGGCGGCAAAGCCGGACAGCAAGGCTGTGCCGCCCAGAAAATGCCTGCGATCAAGTGCGATGGTCATGCCTTACTCCTCCCTCGCCAATGCCCGTGCGGCCGCTTTTGCAAACACCGTGGGCAGGCCCGCTTCGGCGAGCCGGTCGATGGGCCACCATTCCCCGTCAGGTTGCAAAGCGCAACCCC